>JAIELH010000031.1 GCA_019753125.1 Gallionellaceae bacterium
CTCTGCCCGTATTGCGCAACCCGCTTCAAGATCAGCGAGGCGCAGTTGGCCGCGCATCGTGGCATGGTGCGCTGCGGTCAGTGCCTGCAAATTTTCGATGCGGGCACCGATTTCACTCCAGACCCGCCGCATCCGCAACTTGAATTGCCGATAGCGGATGAATTACACGCGGTCACCGGGCTTGCGCCGGGCGATGTGCCGGCTACTCTCGACGCTCATCCAGTTGCAGAACAAAGCGCGCAAGACGAAGCAATCGCGGTTGCCGGTGAAACGCCGGATGCCGAATTACCCGTTACTGCCGCCAGCTCTGATAATGCGGAACAAACAGGCAGTATAGGAAATATAGAGGCCGATCAGGCCGTTCCTGCACACCATGATGAGCCGGCGAGCATCGACATGCCTTTGCCTGCTGATGCGCCCAGACCCTTAACGCTGGCCGAGCAAGTTGCCATTGTGCAAGACGAGGGCAACGGCCTGGCACACAAGCGCCGTAACTGGCCCTGGGCGATTGCAGCCGCACTGCTGTTGCTGACGCTGCTTGCGCAGGCCATCTATTTATTTCGCGTTGACCTCGCCGCATACCGGCCAGAATTAAAGGCTGCACTCGTTGAATATTGCCGGCTGCTGAATTGCAGCCTGCCGTTACCGCAACATGTCGACGCGATGAGCATCGAATCATCCGGCCTGGAAGCCGAACCGGGGCATGAAAGCCGGATTATCCTCAGCGCCCTGTTGCGCAATCGTGCCGCCTACACGCAAGGCTTTCCCTCGTTGGAGCTCACCCTTAACGATACCCAGGACAAGGCGCTGGCACGCCGCACGTTCCGCCCGGCAGATTATTTGCCATTAACGGAAAACGAAAAAACCGGCCTGCTGCCCAACCACGAACTCAATATCAGACTGCAACTGGACACTACCGATCTCAGGCCGACCGGATACCGCCTGGTGCTGTTCTACCCAAGCCAGTCATAAAAATTATACATAGCGACATAAATCTACTGATGGAACTACTAGCCATTGGTTATGCGCGACCCCGATGCCGGCCCGCTCGCTACGATTTCTGTCGCTATGTATAGTACGCAGCATTTGGATGTTTCGGCCGTTTCCGGCATAATTCGCCTCGCCGTTCAGACCGATGGGAGAGCGTGGCAGCAATCATTTATGCTGTGCCACCGCCGAAGGCGCAACACCCGTAACCGCTCAGGCACATGAACTATCGGTACAGGCAAATCTGGAGAGCGTTGGCTTGACCAACCACCGAAGGGGCACGCGATTTTTTTAATGCCTCTAAGAACCGTAGCGAGCGATTTGAATGCAAGGCGCACGGAACGCAGAAACCGGAATGTACACAGCAGTACATGAGGATTTCGAGTACCGCGCAACGCAGCAGTCAATTCGCGCAGTAGGTTATTAGAGGCATTACCGTAATCTCTCAGGTACCAAGGACAGATGGGGCACTGCATGAATTCATGCAGTGCCTTTTTTATTTCAGAGGCAGATATGACCTTGAAACAAACACCCTTGAATGCCGCCCATCGCGCGATGGGCGCAAAAATGGTCGATTTTGGCGGCTGGGACATGCCGGTGAACTATGGCTCGCAGATCGACGAACATCACCAGGTGCGCAACGATTGCGGCATGTTCGACGTGTGCCACATGCGCGTGGTCGACGCGAAGGGCGACGGTGTGCGCGCGTTCCTGCGCTACCTGTTGGCCAACAATGCCGACAAGCTCACGCTGCCCGGCAAGGCGCTGTATTCCGCGATGCTGCGCCCGGACGGCGGCGTGATCGACGACCTGATCATCTATTTCATGACCGAACAGTGGTTCCGCATCGTCGTCAATGCGGGCACGGCGGACAAGGACATCGCGTGGATGAAACAGCAGGCCGCAGCACACGCGCCACAACTGGCGATCACCTCGCGCGACGATCTGGCGATGGTCGCGGTGCAGGGGCCGAACGCACGCGCCAGAGTGTGGCAGGTGCTGCCCCAGACCAAAGCAGCGACCGAGGGATTGCAGAATTTTCAGGCCGCCGACTGCGGCGAATACTTTATCGCGCGCACCGGTTACACCGGCGAAGACGGCTTCGAGGTGATGCTGCTAAAAAGTGCGGTCGAAGCGTTCTGGTACGCGCTGAACCAGGCGGGTGTCAAACCGATCGGCCTCGGCGCGCGCGATACGCTGCGGCTCGAAGCGGGCATGAACCTGTACGGGCAGGACATGGACGAGAGCATCAACCCGCTGGAAGCCGGCATGGCCTGGACCGTGGACCTGAAGAGCCCGCGCGACTTCATCGGCAAGGCGGCGCTGCTGGCAAACCCGCCGACACGCAAACTGGTCGGCCTGGTATTGCTGGATCGCGGCGTGCTGCGCGGCCACCAGCAAGTCCATACGGCGCATGGCGAGGGCGAGATCACCAGCGGCAGTTTCTCGCCGACGCTGGAGAAATCCATCGCGCTGGCGCGCGTGCCGAACGGCGTGCAAATCGGCGACACCGTGCAGGTCGCAATCCGCGATAAAATGCTCGTGGCGCAGGTGGTGAAATACCCGTTCGCGCGCCACGGCAAAGGTTTGATTTAAGCATGTAGGGTGGGCACATGCGTGCCCACGCGGAAAAATGGTGGGCAACTTGTTGCCCACCCTACGAATAACCAAATATCTGGAGATATTGATGAGCAACTCAAGCAACTTGCCAAGTAATTTGAAATATACCGCCTCCCACGAATGGGTCAGAACCGAAGCAGACGGCAGCATCAGCATCGGCATCACCGATCATGCGCAGGAACTGCTGGGTGACATGGTGTTCGTCGAGGCTCCGGCCAACGGACGCAAGTTGAAAGCCAAGGAAGAATGCGCCGTGGTTGAATCGGTAAAAGCTGCTGCCGATGTCTATGCGCCGGTTGCCGGCGAAGTGGTTGCGGCAAACAGCGCACTGGACAATGCGCCGGAATCGATCAACAGCGACCCGTATGGCGCGTGGATTTTCCGGATGAAGCCGGATAACGCGGCGGATGTGGCGGCGTTGATGGATGCGGCTGCGTATCAGGCTGTTGTCGACAGCGAAGCACACTAAAACTGCGGGGAAGGGAGAAGGGTTAAGGAGGAAGGGTAAAACCTTGGGCGCGCAAAGCGCGCCACCCTTCTCCCTTCCCTCTTCCCCCTTCTCCAAGGATTTAATATGCCCTTCATTCCCCATACCGAACATGACATCCAGGCGATGCTTGCCAGCATCGGCGCAACAAACATCGATGCGCTGTTCGACGAGATACCCGCCGCGCTGCGCAACGGCAAGCTGAACACGACCGGTGACGGGTTGAACGAGATGCAGGTGGCGCGCCTGATGCGCGAGCGCGCTGCACAGGATGCCCAGCCGCTCAACTTCATTGGCGCGGGCGCCTATGAGCACCATATTCCCGCAGCGGTGTGGGAGATCGCTACGCGCGGCGAGTTCTACACCGCCTACACGCCGTACCAGGCCGAGGCCAGCCAGGGCACGCTGCAAGTGCTGTACGAATACCAGACGATGATGGCGTCGCTCACCGGCATGGATGCGTCCAATGCCAGCCTGTACGACGGCGCTTCCGGCCTGGCCGAAGCGATCCTGATGGCGGTGCGCGCGCACAAAAGCTCACGCCGCGTGCTGCTCCCGGCAACGGTTTCGCCGTTCTATCGCAGCGTCGCGCAAAGCATCGTCAAGTTGCAGGGCATCGAGCTGATCGATATTCCTTTCGACATCGCAACCGGCACGGCAGACATCAAGGCGTTGCAGCAGCATGCCGGCAGCAATATTGCCGCGCTGGTGATTCCGCAGCCGAATTTCTTCGGCGCACTGGAGGACGTGGGTGCGCTGACCGATTGGGCGCATGCGCAGGGCGCGCTGGCGATTGCGCTGGTGAACCCGCTGGCGCTGGCGTTGTTAAAGGCGCCGGGCAACTGGGGCGCCAAGGGCGCGGACATCGCGGTCGGCGACGGCCAGCCGCTCGGCGCGCCACTGTCCAGCGGCGGCCCGTATTTCGGTTTCATGTGCTGCAAACAGGCGCTGGTGCGCCAGATGCCCGGCCGCATCATCGGCCGCACCGTCGATCTGGACGGCAAGCCGGGTTTCACGTTGACGCTGCAGGCGCGCGAGCAGCACATCCGCCGCGCCAAGGCGACCTCCAATATTTGCAGCAATCAGGGTTTGATGGCAACCGCTGCGACGATCCACATGGCACTGCTCGGCGCCGATGGGCTGCGCCGCGCAGCCGCCGCCTCGCACGCCAACACGCAAGCCCTCGCGGTGCAGGCCGGCGGCGTGCAAGGCGTGAAACGCTTGTTTGGTGGCGCACATTTCCACGAAATCGTGCTGCACCTGCCCAAATCATCCGCTGCTGTATTATCCGGCATGGCCGGTCAGGGAGTGCTCGGCGGCCATGACCTGCAACCGCATTACCCGCAGCTCGGCAACGCGATCCTGGTGTGTGCCACCGAGACCAAGACGCCGGAAGATTTGCAACGCTACGTGGCGGCGTTACGCCACGCACTTCAATAAAGGAGAACGACATGACACAAAGCACAACACTCGGCGGTAATCCTGTACAACTGAATGGCAGCTTTCCGCAAGTCGGACAAACTGCACCGGCTTTTTCGCTGGTTGCAAAAGACCTGAAAGACGTGACGCTCAACGACTTTGCCGGCAAGCGCAAGGTGCTGAACATCGTGCCGAGTCTGGACACGCCGACCTGCCAGGCTTCCGCACGCCGCTTTAACCAGGCCGCCAGCACGTTGGCCAATACCGTCGTGATCAACATTTCCGGTGACCTGCCGTTTGCGATGGCGCGTTTCTGCGCCAGCGAAGGCCTGGACAACGTGGTCAACCTGTCGATGATGCGCGGCCGCGAATTTCTGCGCAATTACGGCGTGGAGATCGCCAGCGGCGTATTGACCGGCCTGGCTGCCCGCGCGGTGATCGTGCTGGATACCAGCAACGTGGTGCGCTATACCGAGCTGGTCAGCGAAATCAAGAACGAGCCGAATTACGACGCGGCGCTGGCGGCATTGCAGGCTCTATAACATGGTCATTCCCGCGCAGGCGGGAATCCAGCGTATTTATTCAAGGTGAGTCATGGATTCCCGCCTGCGCGGGAATGACAAGGGTTAAGTTTTAAAGGTATTTTTATGCTGATTTTCGAACGCTCCCATCCCGGTCGCCGCAATGCGGCGCAGGCTCCGCATTACGCCGCAGCAGTCAGCGGCCCTTCGACCGTGCTCAGGACAGGCATCCCGGCCGCATTGTTGCGCGAGGACCAGCCGCTGTTGCCGGAAGCCTCGGAAATGGACGTGGTACGCCACTACACCAGCCTGTCGCAAAAGAACTTTTCGATCGACACGCACTTCTATCCGCTCGGCTCCTGCACGATGAAATATAACCCGCGTGCCTGCAACACGCTGGCGATGCTGCCGAACTTTTTGGCGCGTCATCCGCTCGCACCGGAATCCACCGGACAGGGGCTGCTGGCCTGTCTGCATGACCTGCAGGAGATATTGAAGGATGTCACCGGCATGGCCGGTGTCAGCCTGATGCCGATGGCCGGCGCGCAGGGCGAATTTGCCGGCATCGCAATGATGCGCGCCTATCACGATGCACGCGGCGATACGGCACGCAGCGAGATCATCGTGCCGGACGCGGCGCATGGCACCAACCCGGCCACCGCCGTGATGTGCGGCTACACCGTGAAAGAGATCCCGACCGACGCGAACGGTGACGTGAATCTGGACGCGTTGCGCGCCGCCGTCGGCCCGCAGACCGCCGGGTTGATGCTGACCAACCCTTCCACGCTCGGCGTGTTCGAAAGGCAGATCCAGGCGATCCAGAAAATTGTCCACGATGCGGGCGGCCTGCTGTATTACGACGGCGCGAACCTGAACGCGATCCTCGGCAAGGTCAAGCCGGGCGACATGGGTTTCGACGTGATCCACATGAACCTGCACAAGACCTTCTCCACGCCGCATGGCGGCGGCGGGCCGGGCGCGGGCGCGGTCGGTGTCGCGGAACGCCTGCTGCCGTTCCTGCCATTGCCGGTAGTTGCCAAAGAACCTCCCTCACCCCAACCCTCTCCCGGAGGGAGAGGGAGCCAGAATACTTATCGTTACCTCACCGAAGCCGACCTGCCGCAGTCGATCGGCCACCTGTCCGCGTTCACCGGCAATATCGGCGTGCTGCTGCGCGCCTATGTGTATGCGCGCATGCTCGGTGCGGAGGGCATGCACCGCGTCGCGGAATTCGCGACGCTGAATGCCAATTACCTGATGGCGGAACTGCACAAGGCCGGTTTTGCGGTCGCATTCCCGCAGCGCCGCGCCAGCCACGAATTTATCATCTCGGTCAAACCGATCAAGGACGCCACCGGCATCTCGGCGATGGACGTCGCGAAACGCCTGCTGGACAAAGGCTACCATCCTCCCACCACCTATTTCCCGATGCTGGTGCCGGAATGCCTGCTGATCGAGCCGACCGAGACCGAATCGAAGGAAACACTGGATGGTTTCGTCACCGCACTGAAGGAAATTCGCGACGAAGCCTATGCGACACCGGAGCTGGTGAAGGGTGCGCCGCACACGATGCCGGTGCGCCGCCTCGACGACGTGAAGGCAGCACGCGAACTCGATCTGGCATGGCATGGCCGCACCACGGGCTGAACCACTGCACAAGGCATTGCGCCGCCGGTGTTATACTTCCCTGTTGTAACAACCGACTGGAGAAAAACATGAAACGATTTTTGATATTGCTGACGATGACCCTGGCCTGTATGAGCCTGTTCGGCGTGACCGCCGAAGCCAAACGCTTTGGCGGCGGCAGCAGCGTGGGCAAGCAACGCACGATGACCCCGCAGCCCGCGCCGAAAGCGCCGGCCGCCGCCCCTGCCCCGGCTCCCGCAGCCACTCCCGCACCTGCGCCTGCCGGCAATAAGTGGCTGGGCCCTCTGGCCGGCTTGGCAATCGGCGCCGGGCTCGGCGCGCTGTTTGCCGGTGGCGGCCTCAGCGGTTTGGGCGGAGCAATGGGCGGCATTTTGATGGCGCTACTCGCGGCCGGCGTCGTGATGTTCCTGATCGCAAAATTCCGCAAGCCACAACCCGCCGCGATGCAATATGCCGGGGCTGGCGCGCCTTACCATGAACAACAACCGCCATTGGCCGGCGCACCCGCAGCCATGGGCAGTTCCGCCGATGCCGCGCCTGTCGCCGCACCTGCCGCGCACAATATTCCTGCGGATTTCCCGGTGGAAAGCTTTCTGCGCAGCGCCAAGACCTCCTTTATCCGCCTGCAGGCCGCGAATGACCGCAAGGATTTGAACGACATCCGCGAATACACGACGCCCGAGATGTTTGCCGAAATTTCGATGCAACTGCAGGAGCGTGACAATACACCGCAAAAAACCGATGTGATCGCAATCAATGCCGAACTGCTTGAAGTGGCCAACGAAGGCGACATGGCGATCGCCAGCGTGCGCCTTACCGGGCAGTTGAGCGAGAACAACGGCGCTCCGGAGAATGTCGATGAAATCTGGCACGTGCAGAAAGACCTGCGCGACAGCAAGGCGGTATGGCTGCTGGCCGGAATTCAGCAGACGACGCTGCATTAATTTGCATAATTTGAAGATTTACTTAAATCATGACATTTGCTCCCTCATCCCCACCCTTCTCCCGGAAGGAGAAGGGCTTAGCTCCCCTCATAGGGATTAAGGGTGGGGGAACAAGCGTGAAATAGCCGTCCTGCCATGTATTTTGTAACATTCAGTAATACCTGCACACCTCTTCGCCCCACTGATTGTGTGTAAAAACAAAACAACATGCGTTTATTCCGTTTCATTAAAATCATCTTTGTAGGGCTGCACTTCGGCCTGGACGAATTTCTGCTGACCCATGCGCTGGTGCGCTGGCTGCGCTCGCTATTGAACATATTGGTATTCTGGCGCAGCGCTTCCCAGCCGCGTGCCGTGCGGCTGCGCCTGGCGCTGGAAAACCTCGGCCCGATCTTCGTCAAAATGGGGCAGATGCTCTCCACAAGGCGCGACCTGATGCCGGCCGATATCGCCGATGAACTGGCCAGGTTGCAGGATCGCGTGCCGCCCTTCCCCTCCGCGCAGGCGATCGCGATACTGGAAGCCACCTATCGCAAGCCGCTGCGCGAAGTCTTCCAAAGCTTCGAGGAAACGCCGGTCGCCAGCGCGTCGGTCGCGCAGGTGCATTTCGCGGTGCTGCCGGACGGGCGCAATGCGGCGGTAAAAATCCTGCGCCCCGGCATCTCGCGCGTGATCGAACACGACATCGCGCTGCTGAACATCTGCGCCGACCTGATCGAGTGGCTGTGGGAGGACGGAAAGCGCCTCAGGCCGCACGCAGTGGTGGGCGAATTCGAGAAAATCCTGCGCGACGAACTCGACCTGATGCGCGAGGCGGCGAACGCCAGCCAGCTCAGGCGCAACTTCGCGAATTCTCCGCTGCTGCTGGTTCCGGAAATGTACTGGGATTATTGCGCCGCCGATGTGATGGTGATGCAACGCATGTATGGCACGACCGTCACCCAGGTGGGGGCATTGATCGCGGCAGGCATCGACATCCCGAAGCTGGCCGCCAACGGCGTCGAAATATTCTATACGCAGGTGTTCCGCGACGGGTTTTTCCATGCCGACATGCACCCCGGCAACGTCCAGGTGGCGGCAGACGGCCGCTATATCGCGCTGGATTTCGGCATCATGGGCACGCTCAACGACATCGACAAACATTACCTCGCGCAGAACTTCATCGCGTTTTTCCGCCGCGATTACAAGCGCGTCGCCGAGGTGCATATCGAGTCCGGCTGGGCGCCCGCCGGGACGCGGCTGGACGAACTGGAAGCCGCGATTCGCACCGTGTGCGAGCCGATTTTCGACAAGCCGCTGCGCGAAGTCTCGTTTGGCCGCGTGTTGCTGCGCCTGTTCCAGACCTCGCGCCGCTTCGGCATCGAAGTGCAGCCGCAACTGGTATTGCTGCAAAAAACCTTGCTGAACATCGAGGGTCTCGGATTGCAACTCGATCCGGAACTGGATTTATGGAAAACCGCCAAGCCGTGGCTGGAACAGTGGATGAGCGAACAGGTCGGCTGGCGCGGCTTCGTCAAGATGCTGCACGCAGAGGCGCCGCATTATGCGACACTGCTGCCGCAACTGCCGCGCCTGATGCACCATTATCTGGCAGACGACGCCGGCAAGCGCAACGATGAAATGCTGCGTCAGCAACTGGCACAACAGAAACGCCGCAACGACCTGCTGCTCACGATTGCGGGCATCTTGCTGTTACAGTTTATCTGGATGATGCTCTGGTGATTTACTTCAGTGTTTTTCAGGCGAAGAACCCGCTGTCCCACAACTCTTCGGTCAACGCCAGATAGTCCGAAGCCCCCAGGCTGTGCGGCGCAAAGTCGAACACATCTCTGCCGTGCATCGGGCTGGTTGCAAGCGCGGCATTTTCGCCGATGCGCGTCTTGCACAATAAATCGCCGTAACGCTCCCCGAGCTTTTCGTAAATATCATGCGCCATCTTGCGCCGCGCATCGAAGCGCGTCACGACGATGCGCCGTTCGAATTTGCGGTTGAGCTTGCGCTCCAGCGCGTTGAGCGCGCTATCCAGACGGTGCACCCCTTGCAGCGAGAGAAAGTCCGCCGAGACCGGAATCAGCACACGGTCGGTGGCCAGCATCGCATTCAGCGTCAGTACGCCGAGCATCGGGCAGCAATCGATCAGGATCGGCGCACCGGTCAAGGCCAGCTCGTCACGTAGCCCGTTCTTCAGCATTGTCGCGGCTTTGGGATCGCTGCCGAATAGCGCGTCGATCTTGGCGAGTTCCAGCGAGGCAGTGATGATCGGCCAGCCGCGCGTGCTTTCCTGCATCAGGCAAGAGAGCGGGGTCTGCTGGTTGAAGAATGCCGCTACGCTGGCGTCCGCCGTGGTTTTTTTCGCGCCGCTGGACAGCGTCAGATGCCCCTGCGGGTCCATGTCCAGCGCGATCGGCGATTGCTGGGCGATATCGAGCGCAGCTGTCACGTTCAGACAGGTTGTGGTCTTGCCTACGCCACCTTTTTGATTGAATACGGCGATGACCGCCATTGACCTACTCCACTGTTACCGACTTGGCGAGATTTCTCGGCTTGTGGTTCCGACCGCCCTGCGGGCTTAACTTGCCATGCAAGTTAGTCTCCACCGCAAGCCCCGCGCCAAGCCGCTCACTCAACCGTGACCGACTTGGCAAGATTGCGTGGCTTGTGGCTCTGGCCGGGGCGTTGCCCCTTAACGTTCGCCCTGCTCACGTTAGCCTGCGCCGCAAGCCGGATTTACCATCCGATCTGCCCATTACTCCACCGTCACGGATTTGGCGAGGTTTCTCGGCTTGTCCACATCGGTTCCCTTTTGCAATGCTACGTAATATGCCAGCAGCTGTAGCGGGATGGTGTGCAGAATAGGGCTCAAATACCCTGCATGTTCGGGCATTTGCATGATGTGTATGCCTTCGGCTGCCTTGATATGGGTATCGGCATCGGCAAACACGTACAGCTCGCCGCCGCGCGCGCGCACTTCCTGCAAATTGGATTTCAGCTTTTCCAGCAGCGCGTCGTTCGGCGCGACCGAGATCACCGGCATGTCATTGTCCACCAGCGCCAGCGGGCCGTGCTTGAGCTCGCCGGCCGGATAGGCCTCGGCGTGGATGTAGGAGATTTCCTTGAGCTTCAGCGCACCCTCGAGCGCGATCGGGTAATGCAGGCCGCGCCCGAGGAACAGCGCATGGTGTTTGTTGACGAAGCGCTCGGCGAGCTTGGCGATGTGCGGCTCCAGTTCCAGCACCTTCTGCACGGCGCTCGGCAAATGGCGCAGCTCGTGCAGATGCTGCTGCTCCTGTGGCGCGCTCAGGCGGCCGCGCTGTTTGGCCAGCACCAGCGTCAGCAGGAACAGCGCGGCGAGCTGCGTCGTGAACGCCTTGGTCGATGCGACGCCGATCTCCGGCCCGGCGCGCGTCAGCAGGCGCAGCTTGCACAGCCGCACCAGCGCGCTTTCCGGCACGTTGCAAATCGCCAGCGTGTGGCTGTGCCCGAGCGCCTTGGCGTGGTTCAGCGCGGCCTGGGTGTCGGCGGTCTCGCCGGATTGCGAGATTACCACCACCAGCGTCTTCGGGTCAGGGACGCTGGTGCGATAGCGGTATTCGCTGGCGATTTCGACGCAGCAGCGGATGCCGGCGATTTCTTCCAGCCAGTGGCGCGCCACCAGCCCGGCATGATGGCTGGTGCCGCATGCCAGGATCATGATGCTGTCGATGCCGGCAAACGTCGCCGCCGCCTCCGCGCCAAAAATGCCCGGTATCAGCGACTGGCTGTTGCACACCGATTCGAGCGTGTTCGCCAGCGCCTGCGGCTGCTCGTGGATTTCCTTCTGCATGTAGTGGCGGTATTGCCCGAGCTCGACGCTCTCGTTGCTCAGCTCGCTGGTTTGCACCGCGCGTTCCACATGGTTGCCGACCGCATCGAAAATCCGGTAGCCGTTCCGCCCCAGCTCGACCACGTCGCCTTCTTCGAGATACACCACCTGGCGCGTCACCGGCAACAGCGCGGATACATCCGAGGCGATGAAATGCTCTCCGCTACCGACACCGAGCAACAATGGACTGCCGCGCCGCGCACAAATCAGTTGATCGGGATTGTCCGCCGCGATCACGCCGATGGCGTAAGCGCCAACAAGTTCGGCAAGCGCGGCCTGGGTTGCCGCCAGCAGATCGTTGCCGCGCGCGTAATGGCTGTGGATCAGGTGCGCGATGACTTCGGTATCGGTATCCGACGTGAATAGGTAGCCCCCGGCAGTCAGGCGGGTGCGCAACTCCTCGTAATTTTCGATGATGCCGTTATGCACCACGGCGATCAGATCGTTGCTCAGGTGCGGGTGGGCATTGCGCTCGCTCGGCACGCCATGCGTCGCCCAACGGGTATGGGCAATGCCGAGCTGCCCCTGCGTCGCGGCGCTTCTTAGCGCGAGCTCGGCCACCCGCCCGGTGCTGACGACACGCGTCAGTTTTGCGCCCTGCCCGACCACCAGCCCGGCCGAGTCATAGCCGCGATATTCGAGGCGTTGCAGCCCCTCCAGCAAGATCGGCACGATGTTGCGTTGCGCTACTGCACCTACGATTCCGCACATATTTAGAGTCCTGTGAAGGGGGAAGAGTGAAGGGAGAAGGGAGAAAAACGCAAAGTTCTCATTTTGTATTTTTCACTTTTTTGTTGGATGTTTCCAGCCCTTGATCGTCATCTGCTTGCTGCGCGACAGCGTCAACTCGCCCTCGGGCGCATCCTTGGTGATCGTCGAACCCGCGCCGATAACTGCACCCTTGCCTACCGTCACCGGTGCGACCAGTTGCGTGGCCGAGCCGATGAACACGTCGTCCCCGATGATCGTGCGGTGCTTGTTCGCGCCGTCGTAATTGCAGGTGATCGTGCCCGCGCCGATGTTGGCGCGGCTGCCGACCGTGCTGTCGCCGATGTAGCTGAGATGGTTGGCCTTGCTGGCCTGCGCGATCTCGCTGTTCTTGACCTCGACGAAATTGCCGATGTGCACCTCATCGTGCAGCCGGGTGCCGGGGCGCAAACGTGCATAGGGGCCAATAATGCAGTTGTCGCCTATTTCGCTGCCGTCGATATGGCTATACGGGGCGACGCTAGTGCCTTCGCCGATAGTGGCGTTGCGGATCACGCTGTAAGCGCCCACCCGCACGTTGTCGCCGAGCCGCACCTCGCCCTCGAAAATGCAGCCGACGTCGATCTCGACATCGCGCCCGCAATTCAGCTTGCCGCGCACATCAATGCGCGCCGGGTCGGCCAGCGTGACTCCTTGCGCCAGCAAGCGCTCCGCCTCGACCTGCTGCCAGGTGCGCTCCAGCACCGCCAGTTGCGCCTTGCTGTTGATGCCGTGGATCTCCCATTCGTGGGCGGGCTGCACGGTATGTACCGCGATGCCCTGTTGCACCGCCATGCCGACAATGTCGGTCAGATAGTATTCGCCCTGCGCATTGTTGTTGCCCAGCTTCGCTAACCAGTTGCGCAATGCCTGGGTCGGCACGAGTATGACCCCGGTGTTCACCTCGCGTATTTCGCGCTGTTCCGGCGTCGCATCCTTTTCCTCAACAATGCCCATCACGTCGCCCTGCGCATCGCGCACGATACGGCCATAGCCGGTGGGGTTGCCCAGATTAACGGTCAGCAGCACCAGCCCCGTGCCCGCCTGCTGCATCTGATGCAACGTGCTCTGCTGAATCAGCGGCACATCGCCAAACAACACCAGCGTGTTACCCTCGCCACCGAGATGAGGCATCGCCTGCTGCACCGCGTGCCCGGTGCCGAGTTGCGGTTCCTGAATGACAAATTTGGCGGAATAGTGCCGCAGCGCCTGCGGCACCGCCTCGCCGCCGTGCCCGTACACGACGCACACCTGCTGCGGCTGCAACGCGATCGCGCAATCCAGCACATGCTGCACCAGCGGCTTGCCCGCCAGCGCGTGCAGCACCTTGGGCTTCTCGGAGTGCATCCGCGTGCCCTTGCCGGCGGCGAGGATGACGATATTCAACGGGGTCATGTTCGGCTTTCTGAAGATGGCGGATTATAAACAAAAGCAGCTATCAGCACGCGCGACTTGCAACTACCGGTCCAGCGGGCTGACCACGCCCCTGCCGCCCTTGTTCAATACATGGGTGTAGATCATCGTCGTCGAAACATCCGAATGCCCGAGCAGCTCCTGCACCGTGCGTATGTCGTAGCCGCCCTCCAGTAGATGCGTGGCAAAGGAATGGCGAAAAGTGTGTGGCGTTGCGGGTTTGTTCAGATCGGCATCACGCACCGCCTGTTTGACGGCACGCTGCACCGCCTGATCCTGCACATGGTGGCGACGTATCTCACCACTGCGCGGATCCGCCGATAATTTTGCGGATGGAAACACATACTGCCAACCCCATTCCTTTGCCGCATTGGGGTACTTACGTTTCAGGGCATTGGGCAAATACACCGCGCCATAGCCCTGCTGCAAATCCGCCTCATGCAGGCCGCGCACCTTGGCCAAGTGCGCTTCCAGCGCCGCAGACAATGAGACTGGTAGCATCGTTACCCGATCCTTAAACCCCTTGCCATCCCGAATTAAAATCTCGCGGCGCTTGAAATCCACATCCTTCACCCGTAACCGCAGGCACTCCATGATGCGCATTCCCGTGCCGTAAAGCAGGCTCGCAACCAGCCAATGCGTGCCAGAAAGCCGCGACAAAACTGCCTGCACCTCATCACGATTCAATACCACCGGCAAACGCTGGGGAGCTTTTGCTTGTGCGACGTTATCCAGCCAAGGGAGCTCCAAGGCCAGCACCTCTTTATAGAGAAACAACAACGCAGATTTGGCTTGATTTTGTGTCGAAGCAGCCACTTTGCCATGCACTGCCAAATGCGTTAAAAACTGCTCCACCTCCGCCGCTCCCAAATCACGCGGATGGCGCTTGCCAAAATGCAGCACAAAGCGTTTAATCCAATCCACATAAGCCTGCTCGGTGCGGATACTGTAGTGTTTGAGGCGAATCTTTCCGCGCACTTGATCGAGCAGTTTAAGCTCCAGTTTTTGTGTAGAATCTGGCATTAGGATCAGGCATACCCAAGTTAAAGTTTTTTATTTGGAGTGATTGATGACCACCATTCAAGCAATAGAGCAAGCTGTTCAACAGCTACCTGCCCAAGAGTTGGCAGAGTTTCGCCGCTGGTTTGCCCAGTTTGATGAAGCGGCCTGGGATGCACAGATAGAAGCCGATGCCGCCGCAGGCAAGCTTGACGCACTTGCCACCGAAGCAGTATCTGAATACAGCAACGGCAAAGCGCGCGCGCTTTGAAACATTTTGCATCCTCAAAGTTCTGGCAGCGCTTTGATATGTTGCCAGCCAACATTCAGCAGCTTGCGCGCGATAGTTTTGCGCTGCTCAAACAAAACCCGTCGCACCCATCGTTACAATTCAAACCCATCAAGAACGGTGCCTTTCGCAGCGTTCGTGTCAGCCTGGGCTATCGCGCGCTTGGCGTTCCAATTGACCAAGGGGTGCAGTGGTTCTGGATCGGTAGCCACGCCGACTATGATAAGTTAATCAGTTGAATCATGGTAGCTATAGAAATTTTAGGTAGCACTAAAATTATTTAACCAACTGTAACTAAAGCGATTATGAGTTTTTATAAGCAAATAGGCAACCGCTTGATGCAATGTTTTGCGTCAAATAGGATGGCTACTTAACGTTAGAACTTACCCTCCAGCGCGCCGATTACATTTTTTTCCACAGGAGTTGCTCTGTTCATGGTCATCGAATCACGAATATTTTCAGTTGCTGATTATGCTCAACTATCGGAAGGTGAACCCATTCGCTCAGTTGTCCTCGAAACCACCGAGTCGGTGATTGTTGTTTGGCATTTACGACCCGGACAGGAAATTGCGGCTCATGTTCACCCGCATGGACAAGACACATGGACGGTTCTATCAGGTTCAGCAGAGTATTTTCAAGGCAACGGTATCGTATGCAACCTCAAGGCTAAAGAGGTCGCAGTTGCTAGGCCTGGTCAGGTGCATGGCGCAAAAAATGTTGGCTCGGAGCCTTTTGTGTTCGTCTCTGTCGTAGCATCTGGTAACGCTGGTTATGCTCTGGCTGAAAAATAGCACCCGATGCCTGAGCGCAAATGCCAAGTTCTAACCTTACAGTCAACTCGGACACGCCTACGGCGTGCCGGTTACTTCCACGTTAGGCCAATATCATGCTCAGGCTTGTTCTTATCGTCGGCGGTTCTGAGCTGGCACTCTTTGTCGCGACACGCCTCATCATCAGCCACTGGTCCGCGTGGGAGTGGCAACCCGAATTGCTGCGTACCGTTTGCCGGGCGGCCGAGACATTTGTCCTTTGGTATTTCTTCCGCAACGTCATCTTCTCCGGTGTCCCAAACATCGATGGCGTGCGCCATCCACGTTTCCTGGCCGCATTGGCTGTGATATTTGCCGTTCCGCTGCTTATTGGCAATTGGGCCTCTTTCATGGGGCCATTCACCCGAGCAGTCTTCGCCGCCACTAGCGTAGTGGTTGGGGTCCATGAGGAGTTCTTGTTCCGTGGAATCATTCAAAACGTTATTGAAAGACACTTGGGAACGCTCAAGGCAATCGGAATCACTAGCGCCGTAATGACCGTCTGGCACCTTGGCGCGTTGCCGCTCAACTTCTTCAATTTCTGGCAGGTCTTTGCCCTAAGCACCGTATCCGGCCTTATCTATGCTGCTACGCGCAGCATCTGGCTTGTCGTTGCCGAGCATGCAGCATACGACGCTATCTGGTCAGTAACACCGGCGCTTGCTACGCCGCTGGAATGGCACTGGGGTTCGTTGCTGTTGCTTGTGGCTCTCTTACTTACTTGGTCCTGGGCGCGGTCCGCCTATTGGCCTAACCCTGCGGTGCAGGGGACGCTGCGCGATAAAGCCGCGCAGCGCCCCTGACCTCCACGTTAGGCCTCTTGATGCCATAAGGCACACAGGTGTATTATTCTCCGCATGAAACCTGTGAACTGGAATACCGAGAAAAATATCCGCCTCAAAGCAGAACGAGGCGTATCTTTTGAGGAAGTGCTATCTGCCATGTCAAATAGCGGTCTTCTTGTCGTGCTGGATCACCCGAACACAGATCAATACCCGAACCAACGCATGTTTGTGGTTCGTATTCGTGGCTACGCTTATCTGGTGCCGTTTGTGGAGACGAAACAAGAGGTCTTCCTAAAAACGATCATCCCCAGCAGGAAAGCCACTCGCATCTATCTTGATGAGGAGCGTTGAAATGGACAAAGAAAGAAAACTTGAGGAAGAAATTCTGGCCTCTTTTGAAAGAGGTGAATGGCAGCCTTCTCCAAAAGGCAAAAGTGAAATTGCACGTTTTGCAGCAATGGCCTCTGCTTCTCTGGCGAAAGACAAGAGGGTCAATATTCGCATCTCTTCTCGCGATCTTGATGACATTCAGGCCAAGGCCGCAGAAGAGGCGATTCCTTATCAAACACTGATGTCCAGCGTCCTTCACAAGTACGTTACCGGACGTCTTGTGGAGCCATCGCCAAGCCTAACCCGACATTCAACCCGGACTCCGCAAAAGCGCGGAGCCGGTTAATTCCACGTTAGAACTTCTTACGCTCTTTTGCTATGATGCCGGTTAAGGAGATCGAGTAATGAATTCAAACTACACCGCAGTAATTAAGCAAGATGACGATTGGTGGATTGGCTGGATTGAAGAAGTCCCCGGCGTAAATTGCCAAGAATCTTCGCGCGAGAAGTTATTGAAGTCTCTCCGAGAAACATTAGCTGAGGCCATCGAGTTAAATCGTGCAGATGCGCTGGAAGCTGTAGGCTATGGTTTTGAAGAGCTTTCGATAGCCGTATGAAGCGGCGAGATTTACTGACACACCTCACTTCACATGGCTGCGCATTGCTCCGCGAAGGCGGCAGCCATTCTTGGTGGTGCCATTCGGAATCAAACAGACGCAGCGCTGTTCCAAGGCATAATGAAATCAACAACCACTTGGCGGTTAAGATTTGCCGCGATCTTGGCATCTCCGATCCAAAGAAGTTCTAACCCTGCGCTCAAGCGGGACTGCGCAAAAGCGCGCAGCCCCTTGCTCCACGTTGGGCATCTCAGTAATGGGAGCGCAATTGAGCAATTAGCAGCGCATTACCTTCGATGCGGTACACCATGCGGTGCTCGTCCGTTATGCGGCGTGACCAGTATCCCGATAGCGCGTGCTTCAGTGCTTCAGGTTTCCCTACCCCTGCGAAAGGCTCGCGTTGGGTTTCTCGTATCAGCTTGTTTATTCGCTCGACCATGCGCTTATCTTGTTTTTGCCAGTAGAGGTAATCTTCCCATGCCTCGTCCGCGAAAATTAGTTTCACTTGGTCAGCTTCCGCTCAACGCCTTTTCCGGCGTTCAGTTGCGCGACCGCCGAGAGAAGGCGCTTGGCGTTGGCGGGTGTGCGCAACAGGTAGGCGGTTTCTTCAAGAGCCTTGAAATCTTCGAGCGAGAGCATCACCACGGCCTGCTCGCCGTTGCGGGTAATAATCAGCGCTTCGTGGTCGTTGCAAACCCGATCCATGGTGCTGGCGAGGTTTGCGCGGACGGTGGTATAAGTCATTGCATCCATAATTAGGCCTCCAAATATGTACGTGTTAATGTACAATACTATTCTCCGTTTGTCTAGCCAGCCGACGGCGATGCCCAACCCTGCGCTCAAGCGGGACTGCGCAAAAGCGCGCAGCCCCTTAGCTCCACGTTAGATTTCCACACTTATGAATGATCTCTCAAATCTCAACGAACCAAAATCCATTCAGGCCATATGGGCTGATACTCGCGCCGCTAGTTTCACGATGGCGTCGGAACCCCTTACCTGTTCATTGCTGCGGACCCTTGCGGCGTCGAAGCCAGGCGGCCGCTTTCTTGAGCTTGGCTCTGGCACGGGTTTGTCTACCGCGTGGCTTCTCGATGGTATGAATTCAAACGCTCGCCTCACGACCGTCGATAACGATGAAAGCCTCCTCTCCATTCTTCGAAACAACCTCGGCGAAGACCCGCGACTGACGGTTGTTTGCGCCGATGGCGATGAATTTCTAAGATCACTTAATGGCCAATATTTTGACTTCATCTTTGCCGATACTTGGTCAGGGAAATATCGCTTCCTTGAAGAAGCTCTCGACCTATTGGCTCCTTCTGGCCTGTATGTCATTGACGACATGCTCCCTCAACCAAACTGGCCAGAAGGGCATGCCGAAAAAGTTGCGAGCCTTATCGCCACTTTGGAGCAATTGAAAGGGTTTCGTGTTACCAAACTATCTTGGGCTAGTGGTGTTGTTCTCACCACGAAACTCTAACATGGCGTTCGAGAGGGACGCCGCAAAAGCGCGGCGCCCCTCAACTTTACGTTAGGCCTCTTGATGCCATAAGGCACACAGGTGTAATATCCACATTATGAAACCTGTGAATTGGAGCACCGAGAAAAATATCCGCCTCAAGGCTGAGCGAGGCGTATCTTTTGAGGAGGTTTTATCGGCCATGTCGAATGGGAACCTCCTTGTCGTGTTAGACCATCCAAACACAGATCAATATCCGAACCAACGCATGTTTGTGGTTCGCATTCGTGGCTATGCCTATCTGGTGCCGTTTGTGGAGACGAAACAAGAGGTCTTCCTGAAAACAATTATCCCGAGCAGGAAAGCCACTCGTATTTATCTTGAGGAGCGTTGAAATGGACAAAGAAAGAAAACTGGAGGAAGAAATTCTGGCCTCTTTTGAAAGAGGTGAATGGCAGCCTTCTCCAAAAGGCAAAAGTGAAATTGCACGTTTTGCAGCAATGGCTTCTGCTTCTCTGGCGAAAGACAAGAGGGTCAATATTCGCATCTCATCCCGTGATCTTGACGACATTCAAGCCAAGGCAGCAGAAGAAGCAATCCCTTATCAAACGTTAATGGCCAGCGTCCTTCACAAGTACGTTACCGGACGCCTTGTGGAACCATCGCCACGCCTAACCCGACATTCAACCCGGACTCCGCAAAAGCGCGGAGCCGGTTAATTCCACGTTGACGCTGTAGAAAAACTCAAAATGCAAAATTCACGCATTTATAAATCAACAATTTGCAACGCGATTTTTTGCGAAAATCGGATTTTTCTACACCCTCGTTGGACAACTCAAAGAAAACCATGAAATTGCTCGGGTCATCGCTTATAGCATTGCTGTGTATTGTGTTTTCTTCAAGTTCAATTGAAGTTCAATTGCGGAAGTTAAAGATTCAGAGTTTATTGATGCAGTCCAAAAATCAAAAGCCTCAGCCTTAGAGCAAGGCTTGCCTGATGTTCCTATTTTGCAGTGGATCAAAAATACTTTTGAACATGGGGAAAATGCCATTTGGGAAGTAAATGACTGTGGTGAAGGCGGCGATGGAAGAGAGTCTCCGGCGTGCGTTGAATTCCAGATACCTCAACAGAATGGATATTATCTTCACATAAGCTCTGTTGTCGGTGGAACAAATGCCCAAGTGATAACGAAGCCCCATCTCTGGATGGTGTATTTTTGCAAAGCCGGAGGCTATAAAGTTATGGATGTAATTAATATAAACACTATTGCTGAAGCAATTCGGCTGTACAAAACAAACTTGGGCGAAAAGAAAAAATAAGGAGGGATGTCTTGCTATTTCACAAGCCCAACCCGTCGCTCAAGCGGGACTGCGCAAAAGCGCGCCGCCCCTATCCACGTTGGGGGTCTGTAATGAGTTATCTCGCCGTTACTAACTTTGGGAAAGGTAGGGAGTTACAAATGGTATGTACGCGGAAGGTGATTGCAATTGCCGTTGCTTGCGTTGTCCCTTGGCTCGTTCGGGCATAAGATGGCGAGTCGATTTCTGCTTGGCGAAGCGCTTGCCGAATATCGTGCGAAAAACAAGACCCCTGTGAAGCATTCGACTGCCAGCCGACTCTGGGGGTGCTTGCGCACTT
Organism: Gallionellaceae bacterium; assembly: GCA_019753125.1. Classification (GTDB taxonomy): domain Bacteria; phylum Pseudomonadota; class Gammaproteobacteria; order Burkholderiales; family Gallionellaceae; genus Gallionella. The sequence continues at coordinate 20,572 of JAIELH010000031.1, forward strand.
CCTGAAGAACACCAGTATTGATGCGCCTTACGGCTGTTCCGCCTGCCTGCTGCCATCATGAAATATCGGCTAGTGGCTGTGCTGCATATGCTCGTTTTCCTGTGGCGTGGCTGCGGTCAACGGTTTCACTGCGGCTTTGGCTCCAACTTTCAGTATATTTCGGTCGCCAATTTTGATGCCTAGCGTCAAGGGCACAGTCTCACCCGCCTTGAGCGGGGCATTCAATCCGATCAGCATCAAATGATAGCCGTGCTTGCCGAGATTTATCGGCTCTCCGGCGGGCAGCTCCATCGTTTTTGCCTCGCGCATTTTCATCATGCCATGTTCATGCGTCATGCTGTGCAGCTCCACTGTTCTGGACGCAGAGCTGGATACGCTGACTAATGTCGCCGCCTGTTTGCTGGTAATGGTCAAATCGACCATTGCTGTATCTTGCCCGGGAGCAGTGGCACGTGCCCATGCATTTTCAATCTGGAAGTCGCCCGCGTAAATGCTGGCGCTCAAAAACATGGCGCCAGTACAGCCAAGCAGTTTTTTAAAGTTGGTCACAATGAAATACCTGTTGCATCAAAGAATTCTAGGCTGCGGATTATACCCGCCGCACGGCAATAGTTTCATAATTGTCGCATAGCGCCGCTATGCGACAATTTGTGGTTGCGGTGTCACATTCGGCTGCGCCAAATGATGAGCCTACACCGCAAATTGCCACACGGCCTTGCCATGCGACAATTTGTCACATCCAACATGCGGCGCTCTCCGATTACAATAAACATATGAACAGCACGATACTTTCTTCCCTTCCCGGCCATAACCAGTTACGCCGCCTGGTGACACTGCGCAGCATGGCCGTTGTGGCGCAGCTTGTAGTGCTCGCGTCATCATGGAAGATTCTGGAGCTGGAGCTGGACTGGCATCCGATGTTGCTGACGATTTCCGGCTTGGCGGTAATAAATTTATTTACCTGGCTGCGGTTGCGCAACAGCAAGCCTGTCCCGAACCCTGAGTTGTTCGCACAATTGTGTGTGGATGTGCTTGCGCTCAGCATCCTGCTTTACTATGGCGGCGGCTCGACCAATCCGTTTATCTCGCTTTTCCTGCTGCCGTTGGTGATTGCCGCCGCCACATTGCCGGGCCGCTACACCTGGGGCATGGCGGTGATTACCGTCGCCTGTTATAGCGTGTTGATGTTTTATTACATTCCGTTGCCGCATAACCACCAGCATGATGGCGACAGCGCGTTCAATGCGCACGTGATGGGCATGTGGCTTGGCTTTGTCATCAGTGCGGTGGTGGTGGCTTATTTTGTCGTGCAAATGGCGCAGGCCGTGCGCAGCCGCGATGAAATACTGGTTCGCGTCCGCGAAGAAATTTTGCGCAACGAACGGATCGTGGCGCTCGGCACACAGGCCGCCGGCGCGGCGCACGAACTGGGTACGCCGTTGTCCACAATGTCAGTGGTCATCGGGGAATTGCAGCACGATGCCGGCGCGCGCCAGGAATGGCGCGATGCATTGCATATCCTCAACGAGCAGGTGCGCGGCTGCAAGCGCATCCTCGACAAAATACTGGCCAATGCTCAGGATAGCGGGGCGGCCTCGCTGCAATCCGCCGATCATTTAGTGGCGGAAGTGCTGGGCGAATGGCAATTGTTGCGCCCCACCGCGCAATATCAATATCACAGCAATGGCGCGCAGCCTGCGCCGCTCATCAGCGTCGATAACACCTTGCGCGCGGCGCTGATGAACCTGCTCAATAACGCCGCAGATGCCAGCCCGCAGGCTATCGAGATACGCAGTTATTGGGATGCGGCCAACTTCATGCTGGAAATTCTGGATTACGGCAAAGGGTTGAGCGAAGAGGTGGAGCTCAAGGCCGGATCAGCCTTTTTCACCACCAAAACCGAGGGGCGCGGGTTGGGCCTGTTTCTCGCCAACGCCACGATCGAGCGCATGGGCGGTTCGGTGCGCTTGTTCAACCGTGACGGGGGTGGCGCAACCACAAAACTGATCTTGCCGATTGGAGCAAAAAGATGACACAACCCTGCGAAGAACACGCTTCATTGCTGCTGGTGGATGACGATATCACCTTCTGCAAGGTGCTGGGTGATGCTCTGGAAAAACGCGGTTTCTGCGTCAGCGTGGCGCACAACGTGGAACAGGCCCTTCCGCTGGCGCAGGCGAACCCGCCGGAATTCGCCATAGTGGATCTGAAAATGGGCGGCGCGCCGGGTTTGGCGCTGGTCAAGGCGCTGCACGAACTCGATCCGAATACCCGCATCGTGATGCTGACCGGCTACGCCAGCATTGCCACCGCAGTCGAGGCCATTAAGCTGGGCGCGACACAATATCTTGCCAAACCGGCCAACGCCGATGAAATTGTCGCTGCTTTCGGCCACGTGCCTGACGGGAATGCGCCGCTCAAGGCGCAACCGATGCAAATTGAGAATCTGGAATGGGAGCATATTCAGCGAGTGCTGCATGAGCACAACGACAATATTTCCGCCACCGCACGCGCGCTTAATATGCACCGCCGCTCGTTGCAACGCAAACTTGCCAAGCCACCCTCAAGTACCGAATAATCGCTACGTGTATAATGTTTGTTTTGGCCTTCTTAGAGAGACCATCAGCGTCACAAATTCAGGAAGCTCAACAATCAACAATGACTGACGAAGATACACGTAGCAGGCTCAAGCGAGCCGTAAACAATCTGGATTCGCTGCCCGCCATGCCTGTCATAGCGCAGAAACTGCTGGCATTGCCGCTGGACACCGAAAAAGGCGAGGAGGAATTGCTCAAGCTGGTCGGACAGGATCCGCAAATTTACGCAAAACTGATCGGCATGGCCAACTCGCCCATCATGGGTGTTACGCGCAAAGTTAATTCGGTGCAGGATGCATCCATGTTGCTGGGGCTGACCAGAGTCAAGTCGGTCGCGCTCGGCATTGCATCGATGTCCAATTTGTCCAGGCTTGCTCCGGGAAAACATTTCAATCCGCAGGATTTATGGTTGCATTGCATGACCGTTGCAATGGTCATGCGCACAATTTCACAATACATACCCAAGGCAATACGTACCAACGAAGACCAGATTTTTTTGGCTGGATTGCTGCACGACATCGGCTTCATGGCTCTGCACCATATCGATGCGGCGGCGAGCGACGAACTGCACCATCAACTTGCCATGCAGCCGGAGCGGCCCGTATTGGAAATCGAGCTGGAAACCTTGGGTATCACGCACTGCTTTATTGGCGCTCAACTCGCAAAACACTGGAATTTGCCCTTGGAGATCATTGGCGCAATTGGCTACCATCATCCGCCGTACGTCGAAGAGGTTTCAGCGCAAAACCCTCTGGTTCGCCTGGTAAATTTGGCCGAGAAGGTATTGCCGGATTTTGGCATGGCCGAGCACACCGGCGGTGATATTCAAAAACACGAATGGACAGAACTGGGTATTGAACTCGCGGATGTTGACGAAATATGTGAAATGACCAACGAACTCGCTGTGCAAGCGGCACAAATGAGCGTTTAATCTGTAGTGTTTCCGCCTTGGAACTTATCCGTAAATAACATAATGGTGCGTTCCCCAATGATTCCAACGAACGATGGGCAAAGGCGAAGTCATGTGAAGTGGCGGATGAGCTCCGAAAGCGTGTAGTGCCATTATAGTAAAACGGGATATGCCAACCCTGCATCAAATAGCGTTTGACAGCGGCTGGTTGGTTGCAATAGAATGCGCGCCCTTCGAGGTTTACTAATTGAATTTTTCAGGAATAGCGGCTATGAAAACATTTTCCGCCAAGGCACAGGATGTCCAGCATGACTGGCTTCTGGTTGACGCAGCAGATCAAGTATTGGGCCGTTTGGCTGCGCAGATTGCTGCGCGCCTGCGTGGCAAGCACAAAGCGATTTACACCCCGCATGTTGATACCGGCGACTTCGTCGTGGTAGTCAATGCCGACAAGTTGCGCGTCACTGGCAACAAGGCAGAAGCCAAGCTGTATCATCGCCACACAACTTACCCGGGTGGCCTGTACACTACCAATTTCAGCAAATTGCAAGCACGTCATCCCAGCCGTGTTCTGGAAAAAGCTGTCAAGGGAATGCTGCCCAAGGGGCCGCTTGGCTACGCGATGTTGCGCAAGATGAAGGTGTATGCCGGTCCGGCACACCCGCATGAAGCACAGCAACCCAAACCCGTCAATTTGTTGAAGGCCTGTTAATTATTTTTTTAAGGTATACCCATGAGCGTAAGCTATAATTACGGAACCGGTCGCCGCAAGAGTGCGGTGGCGCGTGTGTTCATCAAGGCAGGCAAGGGCAATATCGTGGTGAACGACAAGCCGGTGGATGAGTTCTTTTCCCGCGAAACCGGTCGCATGATCGTGCGTCAACCGCTGACACTAACCGAAACGCTGGGCAAATTCGACATCATGGTGAACGTCACCGGTGGCGGCGAAGCAGGACAAGCTGGCGCGGTGCGTCATGGCATCACCCGCGCATTGATCGATTACAACGCCGATTTCAAGCCGGCATTGAAACAGGCAGGTCTCGTGACCCGCGATGCCCGTGAAGTTGAACGCAAAAAGGTCGGTCTGCGCAAGGCACGCCGCAGGAAACAGTTCTCCAAGCGCTAAGCCATACCCCGAGCCTGACAGGATCTGGTTGGATGTATCGCAAGGCCGCCTTCGGGCGGCTTTTGCATTGGAGTTATTGTATTATCCCGAGCCTGACGCATCTGAAACAAGAGCAGGAAGCGCCCTACCATAGGTTGAGCAAGATATTTCAAGGAAGTCTGCAATGATTAAAGTTGGCATAGTTGGCGGGACAGGCTACACCGGCGTGGAGTTGCTGCGCCTGTTGGCGGCACACCCGCAGGTGGAGTTGCTGGCAATCACCTCGCGCGCCGATGCCGGCACGCCGGTCAGCCAGATGTTCCCCAGTTTGCGCGGTCATGTAAATCTGCTGTTTACACACCCCGATGAAACGCGCCTGGAGCAATGCGACCTGGTATTTTTCGCCACCCCGAACGGGATTGCGATGCAACAGGTTCGCGCGTTGCTGGATGCGGGCGTCAGGGTGATCGACCTGGCGGCGGATTTCCGTTTGCAGGATATCGCCACATGGGAAAAATGGTACGGCATGACGCACGCCTGCCCCGATCTGGTTGGCGAGGCCGTATATGGCTTGCCGGAAGTGAATCGGGCGCAGATCAGGAATGCGCGGCTGATCGCGAATCCCGGCTGCTATCCGACGGCAGTGCAACTGGGTTTTCTCCCGCTGCTGGAAGCCGGCATAATCGGGGCGGACAGCCTGATCGCTGATGCAAAATCGGGGGTTTCCGGCGCCGGGCGCAAGGCGGAGATTGCCACGCTGTTTTCCGAAGCGTCAGACAACTTCAAGGCTTACGGGGTCGCCGGCCACCGCCATCTGCCGGAAATCAGGCAGGGGCTGGCGCGTATCACCGGCAAGCCGGTCGGGCTGACTTTTGTACCGCATCTTACACCGGCGATACGCGGCATCCATGCCACGCTGTATGGCAAGATGGCGCATGAAACCGATCTGCAGGCATTGTTCGAACAGCGTTATGCCAATGAGCCTTTCGTGGACGTGATGCCAGCCGGCAGCCACCCTGAAACCCGCTCGGTGCGCGGCGCAAACTGCTGCCGCATCGCGGTGCACAGACCGCAGGGCGGCGATACCGTGGTGGTGCTGTCGGTGATCGACAATCTGGTCAAGGGCGCTGCGGGGCAAGCGGTGCAAAACATGAATATCATGTTCGGACTACCGGAGACCACCGCGCTGAATAATGTTCCGCTGCTCCCCTGAGATGTGGAGACGGGTTAAACGCAGTTTCAGTATCTCGGCACCCAGACTGTCGGTGCGCCCGCACATGCCGTGGTATTTGCGCTGGGGTTTGATACTGCCCTTTGTGCTGGCGGCGTTGGGGCTGGCGTGGTGGGCCTATGGCAGTGGCCTGGAATTGGGCGGATTCTATCGCGGGAAAACTCGTGAGGAATTGTCCAGGCTGCGCGAGCAAGTCACCAGACTGCAGGAAGAAAACGCACAACTGAGCAATCAGATTGCGCAATCTGAGCGCCAAATCCAGATTGAGCGTGCCAGCAACCAGGAAACCACCAAACAATTAAAGAACCTGACGGAGGAAAATAGCCGCATTCAGGAAGACTTGGCATTTTTTCAGAATATTACAGCGACGCGCGGCAAAGAAGGGGAATTGGCGATCCACCGTCTGAAGCTGGAAAGCGATAAAATACCCGGCGAGTATCGGCTGCGTATGTTGCTGGTACAGAGTGGGCAACGCATCAAAGGGTTTACCGGGAACTATCAAGTGGTTGCATCCGTGCTTGAGAACGGATCGAGAACTACCCGCCTATTTCCGGAAAATGCATCAGGGAATGCCCAATTCCAGCTTAATTTCAAGTATTATCAGCGGATTGAACAAAGCATCCAGTTGCCTCCCGGCATGCGATTGGAAGGCGTGCAGGTGCGCATATTCGAACAAGGCGCGATCGAGCCTAGAATACGTCAAAGCGTAACTCTTTCATAAGATTCTCCGCAAACTGAGGAGTGAATGATGTTTGGAAATAAACAAACCAAGCCACAAAATCGGATTGATTCCTTGATAGGCGCCGGCACAGTTGTCGAAGGAAACCTGAATTTCACCGGGGGTTTGCGTATCGATGGCCGGGTAAATGGCAATATAATCGCCACACCAGGCAAGCCGAGCACATTGGTGCTAAGCGAACATGCACAGGTAAATGGAGAAGTCAGCGCCACCCATATCGTGATTAATGGCACGATCAACGGCCCGGTATCCGCCAACGAATATCTGGAACTTCAGAGCAAAGCCAAGGTCACTGGTGATGTGCATTACAACACAGTGGAAATCCAGTTGGGCGCAATTGTCGAAGGGCGCCTGATACACAATCACAACGCGGCACAGGACAAAGTGGTGGCGTTCAAATTGAATAGTGGCGAATAATTTTTAAGGAGACAGGCATGAATGCAGCAACAGAAACGCCAGCAGTTGAAACACAAGACCCGCTAATCTTTACCGATAATGCGGCCAACAAGGTAAAACAGTTAATCGAGGAAGAAGGCAACGCCGACCTCAAGCTGCGCGTATTTGTCAGCGGCGGCGGCTGTTCCGGCTTTCAATACGGTTTTAGCTTCGATGAAGTATGCAACGAAGATGACACCGTAATGACCAAGAACGGCGTGCAACTGCTGATCGACCCGATGAGCTTCCAATATCTGGCTGGTGCGGAAATCGACTACCAGGAAGGACTGGAAGGTTCGCAGTTCGTTATCAAGAACCCGAGCGCATCGTCTACCTGCGGTTGCGGATCGTCGTTTTCAGTCTAGGCAATTGACCGGTTCGAATACCACGGGGCGCATCGCGCCCCGTTTGTATTTAGACAGGGTAGATTGCGCCAAGCACGCATGAGTGGCTTGCCCCGGTAACCAGCGGCAAGTTTGCCGGTTTGCGATGCAGGGTTTGTTGCGCCAGCCAGGCAAAGGCGATTGCCTCCAGATAATCACCATCCACACCGATGGTATCGGTAGTTTGTACGCTGCTATCCGGTGACAATACGGAAAGCCGGTTGCGCAGGGCTCGATTGTGCGCACCGCCACCGCAGAGATAAATTTCCGGCACGCTGCCGCAATGCTGCAGAATGGCTTGTACAACGGTGCTGCAGGTCAATTCCAGCAACGTGGTTTGCACATCTTCCGCCGCTTCGTCGCCTCGCAGCCTGTTTTCCAGCCACGCGATGTTAAACAGGTCGCGCCCGCTGCTCTTGGGCGGCAGCAGCGCGAAGAACGGTTCATCGAGCATGCGCCCCAGCAATGCGGGCAGTATTCGGCCGGACGAAGCCCACTTGCCATCGGCGTCAAAGGGCTTGCCGGTATGCCGTGCGCACCAGGCATCCATCAGCAGATTGCCCGGGCCGCAATCGAATCCCGAGGTATGGCCATTGGGCGGCAGATTGGTCAGGTTGCTGATGCCGCCGATGTTGACGATGACGCGGTGGATGGCGGGGTGGCGAAATATCTTGTCGTGAAACGCGGGAACCAGCGGTGCGCCTTGTCCGCCAGCAGCGATATCGCGGCTGCGAAAGTCGTTGACCACCGCGATGCCGGTCAATTCAACGAGCAGCGCAGCATTGCCGATTTGCAGCGTATATCCATGTTCCGGGCAGTGGCGAATGGTTTGCCCATGGCAGCCGATCGCACTTATCCGGGCCGCAGCGATGCCGGTTTGCGACAGCAGTGGATGAATAGCTTCGGCATACAGCCGCGCCAACTGGTTGCCCGCGATTTGTGTCTGGTGCAGTTCGTTGTGCCCGGGTTGGTGTAACGCCAGCAAGTTTCTTTTCAGCGCATCGCCTAAAGGCAGGTAATATTTGGCGAGCAATTTTGGATTTGGCTGGCTCAGGTCGACCAGTACCGCATCAACCCCATCCAGGCTGGTGCCGGACATTAGTCCTACATATAGCTCTTCCGGCTGATCCGGAACCAGGGAATTTTTCCGCACCTTGCGTTGAGGCGAACTCTAAGTTTTTCGCCTCTCCTTAATCGAGCTTGGCAAGGTTGGTATTGCGCAACAGATTCAGGCGTGCAAGCAAATCGCCTGCCGCCGATTGAAACGCCGTTCTGTTCGCGGCATCTATCGGCATCGCATTGGGTAGCGCGACACGCAACGGATCGCGCTGCTGTCCATCGACCCGGAATTCGTAGTGCAAATGCGGCCCGGTAGCCAAACCGGTCATGCCGACATAACCGATCACATCACCTTGCGCCACATGCTGGCCTTGATGCAGTCCCTTGGCATAACGCGATAAATGCCCGTACACGGTGCTGAAGCGCCCTTGGTGGCTGATCGTGACGGCATTGCCGTAGCCGCTTTGGTTGCCGATCGAAGAGACGATGCCATCGGAGGTCACTTTGACTCTGGTGCCCATCGGAGCCGCAAAATCCACGCCTTTATGGGCGCGCCATGTGTTCAGCACCGGGTGCAGACGCGAGCCGCTGAAGCCCGAGCTCACGCGCGAGAACTCGATTGGCGAGCGCAGGAACGCCTTGCGCACACTCTTGCCTTCCGGCGTAAAGTAATCGCCGTGCCGGCCGTTGCCCTGGAAATATACCGCGCGGTAAGCTTGTCCGCGATTGATGAATTCGGCAGCCTGGATACGGCCGGCTTGCACCAGTGCGCCGTTGCTGTAAGTCATTTCATACACCACGGTGAATTTGTCGCCTTTGCGCAAATCATGATGAAAATCGATGTCTCCGCTGAAAATCTCGGTCAATTGATTGGCCGCAGTTTCCGGCAGTTCAGCGGCATCGGTCGCGGCATACAGGCTGGTCTTGATTTCACCGGTACGCACAAACAGGCGTTTCTCCAGTTGCGGGGCCAACATTCTGGTTTTAAAACCATCGCCCTGTTTTTCAACGACAACCTGTGCGCCGTTTTCACCCGAGTAGCGCAATGCGATAAGTCCGCCGGCGGCATTGGTTTCGGCTTGCACTTCCTTGCCTGCTGCCAGTTTGCGGAAAGGCAGGGCTTCGCTGGCAGTACGCAAATAGGCGCTGGCTGCCGCATCCTCCACATTCAGACGGCGCAGCAACTCCGCCACCGTATCGCCGCGTTGTACACGTTCGTTATGCCAGAAACTGGCCGTAGTAGAAGGCACAGGTGCAGCTTCCGGCAACGCGATTTCTTCGATGGCCATTTTGGCCGTAACCAGGCCAAGATCGCTTTGCGGCACCAGACCGAAAGCGGTGACCACGCCGAGCAACGGCAGTGTGGACATCGCGACAAACCAGCGCAATTTTTTTCTATTTTCCGGTGTTTTGCGTTCTTGACCGGGCAGGTTTTGGGTTAACATTCGCGCCTCTCTGAGTTGCCTTATTTGTTATTGGCAACATGTTGCGTTTTTGATTGGCGGGCACTTTAACAGAAATACGCCTTTTCTTGAACAAAAACTGGCAAATAGCCGGTAAAAAAGCGGATGGCCGGCGAATCAGCAGGCAAGGGTAAGGCAAGCAATATCTTGCTTTACCGCACATTAACTTATGGCGGCAAATATGACTGAAATGAAACTTGCAGAAACGACGCTGGACGCACTGGCGCAAATCAAGCGCGGAGCACACGAACTGCTGCTGGAAGACGAACTGAAACAGAAGTTGGCGCTTGGCCGCCCGCTGCGCATCAAGGCGGGGTTCGACCCGACTGCGCCGGATCTGCACCTCGGCCACACCGTGCTGCTGAACAAGATGCGCCAGTTGCAGGATATGGGGCACCACGCGCTGTTTCTGATCGGCGATTTTACCGGCATGATCGGCGACCCCAGCGGCAAAAACACCACCCGCCCGCCGCTGTCGCGTGAGCAAGTGCTCGCAAATGCCCAATCCTACCGCGACCAAGTGTTCAAGGTGCTCGACCCGGACAAGACCGAGATCGTGTTCAACTCCGCCTGGATGGACAAGTTCAGCGCGGTCGACCTGATCAGGCTGGCGGCCACGCATACCGTGGCGCAGATGCTGGAGCGCGATGATTTTTCCAAACGCTACAAGAGCAACCAGCCGATTGCGATCCACGAATTCATCTATCCGCTGGTGCAGGGCTACGACTCGGTGGCCCTCAAGGCGGACATCGAACTGGGTGGCACCGACCAGAAATTCAATCTGCTGATGGGGCGTGAGTTGCAGAAGCATTATGGGCAACCGCCGCAGTGTGTGCTCACGATGCCGCTGCTGGAAGGGCTGGACGGCGTGAACAAAATGTCGAAGTCGCTGGGCAATTACGTCGGCATTAACGAGGATCCGCAGCAGATTTTCGGCAAGTTGATGTCGATTTCCGACGATCTGATGTGGCGTTATCTTGAGCTGCTTTCGTTCGAAAGCTTGGCGATCCTCGCCAAATGGCGCGAAGAAGTGACACAAGGCCGCAATCCGCGCGACATCAAGGTGCTGCTCGGGCAAGAGATTGTTGCCCGCTTCCATTCCAGGCAAGCTGCAGCGGACGCGCTGGCGGAATTCGAAGCGCGCTTCAAGCAAGGCGTGCTGCCGGACGACATGCCGGAAGTCACCGTCGCCAGCGCAGACTGCCACATCGGCATCGCCCAATTGCTCAAGCAAGCCGGCCTGGTTGCCAGCACCTCCGAAGCGATGCGCATGATCGACCAGGGCGGCGTCAAACTCGACGGAGAGAAGATCGGCGACAGGGCGCTGCAACTCAAGGCTGGCAGTATTGTCATCGCCCAAGTCGGCAAGCGCAAGTTTGCGCGTGTCTGCGTTAGCTGACTCGTAACAGTTCAGGTTTGATGACTGACAAGACACTTTCCGATACCCCGCAACCCGCCGATTTTTGGCGCTCATTGTATTATTTCAACTTGTACCGGCTGGCCTTGGCAGGCTTGTTGGCATTTCTCGCCGTGGTTTTCGGCGCTTCACTCACGCTGGGTTCGCGCAACTGGAAGTTATTTCTTGCCGCAAGCTTTGTGTATGTGGCGGCAGCAGCGTCTTCATTTCTTTTCCTGAAGTTGCGCCACCCGCGCTTCAACTGGCAATTGGCCGGTCAGGTAGGCAGCGACATAATCGTTTTGTCCGTGCTTTCTTATGCCAGCGGCGGAATCCAGAGCAGCCTCGGTTTGCTGTTGCTGGTTTCGCTGGCTGCCGCCGGGATGATCAGCCGCGGCAAGATCACCCTGTTCTTTGCCGCGCTGGCCAGTATTGCAGCGTTGCTGGAGCATTCTTATGCGGTGTTGTATAGCGATGCTGCGGTGGCGCAATATATCCAGGTCGGTTTGCTGTGCGTATCCTATTTTGCGGTGGCATGGCTGGCGCATACGTTGGCGAAATATGCCGTGGACAGCCAGAAACTGGCGCAGCGGCGCGGATATGATCTGGTCAGCCTCTCCGAGGCAAATCGGCTGGTGATGCGCGACATGCAGGATGGCGTGCTGGTGGTAGATGAACAAGGCATGATCATGCAAATGAATCCCGGCGCCGAGCGGTTGCTGCGTAAAAGCATTAGCCCGGGGAGTGCCTTGTCGGACAACTTTCCGATATTGTTCGGGCAATATGCGATGTGGAAACAGACCGGGGATGCAAGCCGGGATACGTTGCAACTGGGAGCGGGAGCGCAGATCAGATTGCGCTTTGTCCCGATCGGGCGTGATACGGTGCGCGGTGCGGTGATTTTTCTCGAAGACATGCAGCGGGTACAGGCCGAGGCGCAGCAAATCAAGCTGGCCGCGCTGGGGAGGTTGACCGCGAACATCGCTCACGAGGTGCGCAACCCGTTGTCGGCAATCAGCTATGCTACAGAGTTGTTGCAGGAAGAGCAGGGCGATGCCAGACAGCAGCGGATGTTGAAGATTGTGCTGGACAACACGCAACGCATCAATCAAATCGTGCAAGATGTGATGCAATTGAACCGGCGTGACCGCGCGCAGCCGGAGATGCTGGAATTGGGCGCGGTGCTGCAAACCTTTGTCGAAGAATTTGAGCTGGCGGAGCATATTGAACCAGGTGTAATGGTATTGTCCTGCGTGCCGGATACCGCGATTTCATTTGATCGCTGCCACTTGCGCCAGGTGCTGTGGAATTTGTGCGGCAATGCGTTGCGTCACGGCCGCAAATTGCCGGGCAGCCTGAGATTGATGATGAGTGTCGTGAATAACCGGGTGATATTGGCGGTACAGGATGATGGCCCTGGCGTTGCTGCCGAGCAACAGGGTAAATTGTTCGAGCCTTTTTTTACGACGGCGGTTGACGGCACGGGCTTGGGTCTATATATCGCCAGGGAATTATGCGAGGCGAATGGCGCATCGCTGGAATACCATGCGGTTGAGGGGCAGGCCGGTGCGTGCTTTCATGTCACGTTTGGGGAAATAGATAGAAGTGGCGGAGGGTATGGGTATGGCGGATAACTGCCAGGCAAAAAACGCCAGCGTACTGCTGGTGGACGATGAAGCGGACATTCTTGAGATGCTGGAAATGGCATTGCTGAAAATGGGGCTGAAAGTGGACAAGGCGAGCAATGTGCGTGAGGCTTTGGAAAAACTGGCAGCGCGTCGCTATAACTTGTGCCTGACCGATATGCGGATGCCGGATGGCAATGGTTTGCAGATCGTGCAGCATATATCCAAAGGTAACCTGGATGTGCCGGTGGCGGTGATCACCGCGCATGGCAATATGGAGAACGCCGTTACTGCGCTCAAGGCGGGCGCATTCGATTATCTGGCCAAGCCGGTTTCGCTGGATCAGTTGCGCGCGCTGGTGAAATCCGCGCTAAAACTGCCGCAGGCGGTTATGCAGGACGGCAAGATGTTGCTCGGGCATTCGCCGGCGCTGCAAAAGGTGCGCGACCTGATCAAGCGTGTGGCGCGCAGCCAGGCGCCGGTGCATCTCAGCGGCGAATCGGGCAGCGGCAAGGAACTGGCGGCACGCCTCATCGTGCAAAGCGGCTCGCGGCACGACCAGCCATTCATTGCGGTGAACTGCGGGGCGATTCCGGGAACATTGATGGAGAACGAATTTTTCGGCTATAAAAAAGGCGCGTTTACCGGGGCCGACAAGGATCGGGACGGCTTTTTCCAGGCGGCGCACGGCGGGACTTTGTTTCTGGATGAGGTGGCCGATTTGCCGCTGGATATGCAGGTCAAATTATTGCGCGCGATACAGGAGAGGCGTGTGCGCAAGATTGGCGCTACCGGCGAAGAGCCGGTGGATGTGCGCATCATCAGCGCGACGCATCATGACCTGGCCGAATGTGTGCGGCAAGGCAAATTCCGCCAGGATCTTTATTACCGCCTGAATGTAATTCAGATCCAGATGCCCGCCTTGCGCGAAATGCGCGAGGACATAGCGGAAATTGCGCAGCGGATATTGGAGCGTTTGCGCGGCGCAGAGGATGTGCATTTTTCCGAAACAGCCTTGCATGCGCTGCAAGGTTACAGCTTTCCGGGCAATGTGCGCGAGCTGGAAAATATCATTGAAAGAGCCTTGGCGCTGTGCCTTGGTGGGGTGATCGAAGAACAGGATTTGTTGCTGATGCCCGTGGAACATAACCAGGGCGATAACACGGCGCTCGGCAACAAGTGCCCGCTACCTGAATATCTGGATCGTGTTGAGAAGCAGGCTTTGCTTGAGGCGCTGGAGCAGACCGGTTTCAATCGTACCGCAGCCGCCAAGCTGTTGGGGTTGACGTTCCGCACCATGCGTTACCGGATGGAGCGGCTCGGCATCAAAGACGCGGGCGGCGCCAACGATGCGGATTGATGCGCAAGGGTTGCTGGCCGACAGCGAATATATTTCATCGCCGAATTGCGACGAACGCCCTTCAGGCAAAATCGAATTATTGGTAATCCACAACATCAGCTTGCCGCCAGGCGAGTTTGGCGGTGACGGGATCATGCGCCTGTTCACCAATACGCTGGACGTAACGGCACACCCTTATTATCAAACCATTGCAGCGTTGAAAGTGTCCGCGCACTTTTTGTTGTGCCGCGATGGGCGCATTATCCAGTTTGTGCCATGCCTGAAACGGGCGTGGCATGCCGGAGAGTCTTGCTGGCAGGGCATGCCGAGGTGCAACGATTTTTCGCTGGGTATCGAGTTGGAGGGCAGCGATGACATGCCGTTTACCGATGCGCAATACGTTGCGCTCAACCATTTGACCATCGCGCTGCGCGCAACTTATCCGATACGCGGTATCGCCGGGCACAGCGATATCGCATTCGGGCGCAAGACTGATCCAGGGCATTGTTTTGACTGGACACGTTATCTTGTTGGGCTGTGCAAAACATAGGCGCGAAGCCGGATGGCGCTATAAAGCATATATAACAAAATGTAAAAATAAGGCCTGCGTTATGCCGGATCTGTGTGCGGAATATTGTACTCATATCAATGAATTGGCATGGATATCCCGTCCTTTTTGCAACTTGAAATGCATTTGTTGTCCACTAGAATTAGTCTCATTGTTTAATGAGATTGCTAAATATAGTGGTTTCAGGCTTTGAAGTAAGTTGATTATCAGGTGTGTTGTAGTTGTGTGCAAACGCAAATAGCGCTCAACAGTTTTGATGCAGGTTGGCGATTTTGTCGTAAAGGTTTGGATGTTGTTTTCGCTCGGGTGATTCCGCCGTTTTATTGACTATGCATTCGTTGTCGTGAATAGTGGGAAACCTGCTTCAGGATTTAACCCGTGTCAGTGGATGTTGACTGTGGCACGTTGCTTTGGAGTTTGCCAAGCTTAAGGAAGGGCTTTGGTTGGCGCCTAATGTTTGTGGTGCTGATTGAGGGTGTAGTGGCAGGCGTTGTATTTTGTTAACTTTCTCATTATCGTAAGGAGATCGAAATGGTAGCAGCAAAAAAACCAGCAGCTAAGAAGCCGGCAGCCAAGAAGGTCGCAGCCAAGAAACCGGCAGCCAAGAAGGTCGCGGCCAAGAAACCGGCAGCCAAGAAGGTCGCGGCCAAGAAACCAGCGGCCAAGAAGGTTGCGGCCAAGAAACCGGTAGCCAAGAAGGTCGCGGCCAAGAAGCCGGCGGCCAAGAAGGTTGCAGCCAAAAAACCGGTAGCCAAGAAGCCGGTAGCCAAGAAGGTCGCGGCCAAGAAGGTTGCAGCCAAGAAGGTTGCAGCCAAGAAGGTTGCAGCCAAGAAACCGGTAGCCAAGAAGGTTGCAGCCAAGAAGCCAGCTCCTGCTAAAAAAGTAGCTGAGGTTAAACCGGCGATGCCTGTGGCTGCTCCCAAGCCGGTGGCTCCTGTATCTTCGGCTCCAGTACGTCCGGCAGCAACATGGCCTTTTGTTACACCGGGGATCGGTAAGCCAAGCTAGGCGATGCGCGGGTTGTGGCGATAGCGCCACGACACGGTAAGGCGCGGGCATCTATGGGGGGCGCTGCCTTTGAGTGGTTGTCTCCGTAGGTGTGCTTGCAGGGTGGCGGGTTACGTGCCTTTTTGGCGTATTGCCGATTCAGTCAGGTGGCTTGCCGGATTGTTTGACGGCCTTGTTGAGTGGCCATTATGTGCGCTTTGGGGTGCATCGATGAGCCACGCGTCTTTTTGTTTCGTCAGTCTTGTCGCTGGCGCGGGTTGTTGCCATTGTTGCCATTGTTGCAGCCAGAAGGCTCGCGACTGTTTTGTGCATGCTGTTTGTGGTTGCGCAAGGCAGGGGCTATGCGCTTCAAGATGGTTTCTGATTTGAGGTAGGTGAGGCACACCGGAGCGATCATCGCTGCTTTCCGGCAATGATCGTCTATGATATGAGCGGGCTGCGAGTTTCATCTTTCGGTGAATTTGCTTGCCACTGCTACCGGGCTAGACAATGAGTTTTTATTGCGCCGAATTGCCTTACCAATCCGATGCTTCGTATTACTGCGCCGCACTGGTCAAGCTGCCGTGGGCGGTGTGGTTGGACAGCGGCGGCTTGGCGCGTTACGATATTCTTACGGCTGCGCCACAGCGCACTATCGTGCTGGATGGCAAGAAGGCGTGCGACGACCCGTTCGAACTGTTATGCGGCGAGTTGGGTGCGCAGATTGCTGCCGTGGATGGCGTGCCGTTTGCTGGCGGGGCACTGGGTTACTGGAGCTATGATCTCGCGCGGCGCATGATGGCTTTGCCGGATGTGGCGCAGGATGCCGAGCAACTGCCGGATATGGCAGTCGGCATCTACGACTGGGCACTGGTGCTGGATCATCAACATCACACCGCACGTTTGGTGTCTCATCAGCGCTTCGCCGAAACAGCGCAATTGCTGCCGCAAATATTGCAGCGTTTGCAAAGCACGCAAGCACTTCCCCGCGATGATTTTCGTGTGAACGGAGAGGTTGCGGCCAACTTCACAACGCGCAGCTATACGGCTGCTTTTGAAGCGGTGCAAAACTATTTGCGCGCGGGCGATTGCTATCAGGTCAACCTTGCGCAACGCTTCAGCGCGCCTGCCAGTGGTGATGCTTTTGGTGCCTATCTCAAATTGCGCCAACTCAGCCCTGCCCCGTATTCCGCCTTTTTAAATTTTCCGCAAGTGCAGATACTGTGCACTTCGCCGGAATGTTTTCTCAGTGTGCGTAACCACAGTGTGGAGACCAAGCCGATCAAGGGCACACGCTCACGCAGCAGCGATATAGTGCGCGACCGCCAACTGGCCGACGAGTTGCGCCTGCATCCCAAGGACCGTGCCGAAAATCTGATGATCGTCGATCTGCTGCGCAATGATCTCGGCAAGAGTTGTGTGCCCGGATCGGTGCGAGTATCCAGGATGTTCGAGGTGGAGAGTTACGCAAATGTGCATCATCTGGTCAGCACGGTGGAGGGTGAGCTGGTACAGGGGCGAGATGCGCTGGACGTGCTGCGCGACTGTTTTCCCGGCGGTTCGGTCACCGGCGCGCCCAAGTTGCGCGCCATGCAGATCATTGAGCAACTCGAGCCGCAGCGGCGTGGCGTGTATTGCGGCACCATCGGCTACGTTGGTTTCGACGGCAACCTGGACAGCAATATCGCTATCCGCACTCTGGTGTATTCCGGAGGAACTATTCGCTGTTGGGCGGGCGGCGGCATCGTCGCCGATTCGCAATGCGCTGCGGAATATCAGGAAACGCTGGACAAGGCCTCGGCGATGCTCGAGTTGATGCGTCTATACGCGTGAAATCTGAGCAACATCATCATAACGATCAAACCCAGAAGAAGTGTTCGGCCGCAGAGAACACAGAGATCACATGGGGGAAACAAGCGGTTGTAACAGCAAATATACTCACTTTTTGGGTAAGCCAGAACAGCACCGTAATAGCACGGTGGAGTTTCACCTGATTTATCAACTTCAATATATTGCAAAGAGTACCCTCAATACGGTCCAGATATACCATTCGCAGCCGCATCCTTGCGCTGATAGAGTGCTGAACCGGCTGCAAACCGGATAGGTTGTTGTATAGTGTTGCCGAAAGTCAGAGAACCATTGCCTCCTTAAGCCCGCTCTGTGTCTGGATCCGATCATGGCTGGACTTATCTCTCACTGTTCCGAAAAATGTCAAAGAGGTTTGTTATGAACAACAGGATCCAGCAGATTCTAGGCCAGATAGCCGCTCTCGAAAACGAATTGCATGCGGTCATCGAACAGCAAGAGGGGCGGCTGCGTTACCAGATCGAAGGCAAGTACGTCACGTTCGAGCATGCCATCAAGGAGGCGCACCTCAAGGTCAAAATGGGCGTATTCCGCTGGCTCACGACGGTTCGCCCGCAGAATTTCCTGACGATGCCGATCATCTACGGCATGATCGTACCGCTGGTGTTGTTCGATCTGGTCGTTACTCTCTATCAGGCGATCTGCTTTCCGATTTACCGGATTGCAAAGGCCAGCCGCGCCAACTACATCGTGATGGATCACCAGCATCTGGCCTACCTGAATATCATCGAAAAAGTGCACTGCATGTATTGTTCATATGCCGTCGGTCTGCTGGGCTACGCACAGGAAATCACGGCGCGCACCGAGCAATACTTCTGCCCGATCAAACATGCGCGCAAAATCCTCAATGAGAATTCGCGCTATAAACATTTTCTGGAATATGGCGACGCCGATAATCTGCATCAGCGGGTTGAAGAATTCCGTGCCGCCCTCGCCGATGAAGATGCGAACAAAGCGGCCGATCAGCCCTGAACCAATATTTGCAATGCCCCCGTACCTGAGCATTGCCGGAGAAACATATTCCTGACTGGATATCGTGAACCCGCACCGTCATGCCATCGAGAAGCTTTATGCGCACCAGCGCAGCAGCGCGCAGGGGCTGACGCAGGCCGAAGCAATGCGGCGGCTGGCAAGGTGCGGCGCCAACCAGATCGAGGAAATTGCCGCACAGCCGTTTGCCGGCAGATTGCTGAAGGAATTCACCCATTTCTTCGCGTTGATCCTGTGGCTGGCGGCGGGTCTGGCTTTTTTTGCCGAGTGGAAAACCCCCGGGCAGGGCATGGCGACGCTGGGCTATGCGGTGCTCGGCGTGATTCTGATCAACGGGCTGTTTTCGTTCTGGCAGGAATACCGCGCGGAAAAGGCGCTGGCCGCGCTGCGCAATCTGCTGCCGCATCACACCACCGCGCTGCGCGACGGCAAGGCGATGCAAGTGCCGGTATCCGAACTGGTACCGGGCGATGTGGTGCTGCTCGCGGCGGGAGACGATGTGCCCGCCGACTGCCGCCTGATCGAGGCATTCGGCGTGCGCGTCAATACCGCCAACCTCACCGGAGAATCCAAACCGATGGCGCGCGATGCCGCTGCCGGGCTTGAAGAGCAGGCCGCGTTGCGGCGCGACATCCTGCATGCCGGCACCTCGCTGATCTCGGGCGAGGCGAAGGCGATGGTATATGCCACCGGCATGCATACCGAATTCGGCAACATCGCGCGCCTGACGCAGGCCGCACGCGAGCCGCTGTCGCCGCTGCAAAAAGAAATCATGCGCCTGTCGCGGCTGGTTGCGCTGTTTTCGACGCTGTTCGGCGCGGTATTTTTTCTGATCGGGCAAACGGTGGGGTTGTCGTTCTGGGAGAATCTGATCTTCGCGATCGGCATCATCGTCGCCAACGTGCCGGAAGGATTGTTGCCCACCGTCACGTTGTCGCTGGCGATGGCAACCCAGCGCATGGCGAAGAAAAATGCACTGGTGCGCCATCTGCCCGCCGTCGAAACGCTGGGGTCGGCGACGGTGATCTGTAGCGACAAGACCGGCACGCTGACGCAGAACCGCATGAGCATCCGCCAAGTGTTTTATTCCAGCACGTTGCTTGCGCCGGACGAGTTGGCAAAACACGATGCCGAACCGCTATTCGCGATCATGCGCCATTGCCACGACCTGCGCCGCATCGAACAGGACGGCAAGACAGTGTGGCAGGGCGACCCGATGGAAGTGGCGCTGCTGCAGGGTACATCACCGGACGGCGCACTGTTCCCGCGTATAGATGAAATCCCGTTCGACACCGAGCGCAAGCGCATGTCGGTGATCTGCGCCGCGCCGCAGGGGCACATGCTGTACTGCAAAGGCGCGCCGGAGAGCGTGTTGCCGCTGTGCAACACAATGCTGTTGCAAGGCAAGCCTGAGCCACTGGATGAAGTGGGCTGCGCCGAGCTGCTCGCGGTGCAGGAACAGATGGCCGAGCAAGGTTTGCGCGTGATCGCACTCGCTTACCGCAATTTGGCTCCACATGCCGCACTGCACGAGGCCGAGCTGATCTTCGCCGGGCTGATCGGCCTGCTCGACCCGCCGCGCGAAGCGGTGCCCGAAGCGATCCGCACCTGCCATATGGCAGGTATCCGCGTGATCATGATTACCGGCGATCACCCGCACACCGCCAGCGCGCTGGCGCGCGAGATCGGCCTCGCGCAGAATCCGTTCACGGTGACCGGCGACAAGCTGCGCCAGATGTCGGAAATCGATCTGCAACTGCTGCTCGACGAACCCGAGCTGATCTTCGCGCGCACCGGCGCCGACCAGAAGATGCGTATCGTGCAGGCTTTGCAGCACAAAGGAGAAATCGTTGCGGTGACCGGCGACGGCGTGAATGATGCACCGGCATTGAAGTGCGCCGATGTCGGCATCGCGATGGGTATTTCCGGCACCGATGTCGCGAAGGAATCCGCCGACATCATCCTGCTCGACGACAACTTCGCGACGATCGTCGCTGCGATCGAGGAAGGGCGCACGGTGTTTGCAAACCTGCGCAAATTCTTGACCTACATCCTGACCTCGAACGTGCCGGAAATGGTGCCGTATCTCGCCTTCGTGCTGTTCAGGATACCGCTGCCGCTGACGATCATCCAGATTCTCGCGGTCGATCTCGGCACCGACATGCTGCCGGCGCTGGCGCTCGGCGCGGAAAAGCCCGATCCCGGCATCATGCGCCAGCCGCCGCGCCCGCGCAGCGAACGGTTGCTCGACTGGGGCACGCTGTTGCGCGCCTACCTGTTCCTCGGGCCGCTGGAGGCGATTGCCGGAATGGCGGCATTTTTCTTCGTGCTGCACGGTGGCGCTTGGCAATATGGGGTTATGTTGTTGCGCCACGACAATCTGTACCTGCAGGCCACCACCGCCTGCCTGTCGGCGATCATCGCGATGCAGGTGGTCAACGTGCTGCTGTGCCGCCATCCGGTGATGTCGGTGTTCAGCCGTGGCAATCGCCGCAACCGCCTGATCGGGTACGGAATAGCTTTTGAGTTGCTGCTGCTGGTGCTGATCGATTACACGCCGTGGGGCAATGCGCTGTTCGGCACCGCGCCGCCAGACGCCGCAGTCTGGTTGTTCGTTATTCCGTTCGGGATTGGCATGTTGCTGCTGGAAGAGCTGCGCAAGATGGCGGTGCGCAGGTGAAAGGCGTGAACGCTACCGCGATTCCGGCGTGGCCGGAATCGCGGCGTATCTGTTATTTGGCAAGCGCGTTGACGAGATCGCGCTTGTGCTCTTCTTCCTGAATCAGGATGTCTTCCAGCACGCGCCGCAACCCGTATTCTTTCAGCGCCTCGGCCTGGCCGATGCGCTCCTTGTAGCGCTTGATCGCGTTCTCCTCGCCTTTTAAATCCTGTTTGAGCATTTGCACGCTATCCGGCGAAACCTCGCGCTTCTCCACGTCCACCGAAGGTACGCCGCCGAGAAAGTCGATCTGGTCTGACAGCATGACAGCATGCGCCATTTCCTGCTGGGCGTGGATCAGCAGTTCCTTCTGGATCGAATCAAATTCCGCGCCGTTTATCGTGGAGGCGTGCTGCGTGTACTGGATGGCCGCCGAGTATTCCCATTCCAGATCCTTGTTGAGTTCAGACAACAGCTTCTTCATCGTAATCTTCATTTAGCGCCTCCCGTTGTTTAAAAATGACAGCTCCATCTTATTCATTCTCCAGACTGTGCTCCACCCGATTTCAGCTGTACAGGTGCTTGCCGAAGGCCTTCCAGACTTCTCCTCCGTGCACATCACGCCTTTCCCGCGCAGCGCTCTCCATCGTGCGGATCATCAAGGAGGCCAACGCGAAAATTTCCGCTTTCGTTATTCTTTCCCTGTCCTTTGACGCATACGCGGCATCCGCATCCGCCGGCCCGAAAACTTTGCACTCCGATGCCAGCCGCGCCATTGCCGCCTCATCATGATAATCCAGGTCAAGCGCAGCCATTTTCCTCAACAGCTCGGTTTCTATGTGCAGAATTTCGGCCCAATGGTTTTCAATTTGGCTCATTTGCATCCTTGGGCTTACTTACTGGCAAAAGCCAGAAATATCATTGTATGCGAGTTCTAGGCAGATTTACCGCACTGCCTGAAGAATTGCGCAAGGTAATGGCGCACAGGCACAACACGCAATAAACTGTGCGGCTCGTGAGATAATGCACAAAGGCCTACAAATAGCTTCAGGGAGCGCAATGAGAGAGTTGCTGCACAAATACGTTGAGTTGGACTTGGATGCAGTATTTGGAAAATTCGTCGATACGATGTTGTCGAACCGGGATTTTTCGAACTTTTTCCGGGATGAGGAGCAGATCAAGTCCCTGGTTGTGCGGCAAAAGCAATTCATACTGAGCCTGATTGAAGTCCCCGATGATGAGCTGAAAGAGCGCTACGTCAAACTTGGCGAGCTGCACTATGACATCAAGCTTCCCTATGTGGATTTCATGGTGGGCGTCAATATTCTGCAAGAAGGTTTTACCCATGCCATCGTCGAATGCGGGCAACCCATTGAGTTGCTGGATGAGACTTCGCAATTCTTCAGGCTGATTCGCACCTTTACCGCCAGAGGGTATTTGAACAGGATGCTCGAAGCGGACATACGCGACATCGATCTTTATCTTTCCCAGGTGCAGCGTGCGGCCGATATCGATATTTCGCTTTCTACCGAGCGCATGATCTGGCTCAAGAATATCATCATCGCAATCAAGATGGAGGATCGTGCTGCCGTTCCTGCGCCAGGTATTCCATCAGACATCCTCGATGCAATCAAGGCAGCAACGCATGGCGACCAGATACTGATGAACTATGTGATGGGCATCGTCAGCCGCATGGAAGTGGATGCACGCAATATTTTTTACTTCCTCGATCAGCGCAGCTATGAGGAGGTGCTGCCGCTGTATGGCGAGTTGATGAGCATCTACAAGCTGTGTTTGATGCTGATCAACGTGGTGACTATCGCGACCACCAATTTGCTGGTGCAAGCGCTCTCCAAGGATGCGCTGACCGGTATGCTGACGCGCCATGCGTTGCGCCCGATCTTCCATAGGGAGCTGACATTTGCCGCAGCGGGACAATATGAAATCTCGTTCATCATGGCCGACATCGATCATTTCAAGAAGGTGAACGACACCTATGGGCATGCTGCCGGTGATATCGTGCTGAAGCAGGTTGCCCATGTTGTGGCGGAAACCATACGCGCCACGGATTTCGGTTTCAGGATGGGCGGCGAGGAGTTCCTGCTGGTGCTGAAGGGCGCATCGCTCAAGGTGGCGCTGGCCCAGGCCGAGTTGATGCGCCAGGCGATCGAGGATGTCGAATTCGACTTTGACGGCACAAAATGCCACGTAACCGCAAGCTTCGGCGTCGCCACGTTTGCCGCTCCGTTTGAGGTGGATTACGAAAAAATGATCAAGATTGCCGATGCCAAGCTGTACGAAGCAAAGCGCAATGGACGCAACCGCATAAGCTCCTGAAGCACCGATTCTTTAACTTTCATAAGTGATGTAAGCAAATGGCTCAATACGTAATGTCGATGCTCCGTGTGAGCAAAATCGTCCCCCCGAAACGTCAGATCATCAAGGACATCTCGCTCAGCTTCTTTCCCGGTGCGAAGATCGGCCTGCTCGGCCTGAACGGCTCCGGCAAATCCACCGTGCTGCGCATCATGGCGGGCGTGGACAAGGAATACGACGGCGAAGTGCAACACCTGCCGAACATCCGTATCGGCTACCTGCCGCAGGAACCGCAGCTTGACCCCGAGGCCACCGTCAAGCAGGAAGTGGAAGCCGCGCTCGGCGAAGTGATGCAGGCACAGAAAAAACTCGACGAAGTATATGCCGCGTACGCCGAGCCGGACGCCGACTTCGACGCACTCGCCGCCGAACAGGCGCGCCTCGAAGCGATCATCGCCACCAGCGGCGCCGATTCCGAACACCAGATGGAAATCGCCGCCGACGCGCTGCGCCTGCCGCCTTGGGATGCGGTGGTCAAGAACCTCTCCGGCGGCGAGAAGCGCCGCGTCGCACTTTGTAAACTCTTGCTCGAAAAGCCCGACATGCTGCTGCTCGACGAGCCGACCAACCACCTCGACGCCGAGTCGGTCGAATGGCTGGAGCAATTCCTGGTGCGCTTCCCCGGTACCGTGGTCGCCGTCACCCACGACCGCTATTTCCTCGATAACGCCGCCGAATGGATACTCGAACTCGACCGCGGCCACGGCATCCCGTGGAAGGGCAACTATTCGAGCTGGCTGGAGCAGAAGGAAGCACGCCTCGAGCAGGAGAACAAACAAATCGACGCGCACATGAAGGCGATGAAGCAGGAGTTGGAATGGGTGCGGCAAAATCCGAAAGCGCGCCAAGCCAAATCCAAGGCGCGTCTGAACCGCTTCGAGGAGCTCAACTCGCAGGAATACCAGAAGCGCAACGAGACGCAGGAAATCTTCATCCCGGTCGGCGAACGGCTCGGCAACGAAGTCATCGAATTCAACAACGTGAGCAAAGCCTACGGCGACCGCCTGCTGATCGACAACTTCAGCTTCAAGGTGCCGCCCGGCGCGATCGTCGGTATCATCGGCCCGAACGGCGCGGGTAAATCGACGCTGTTCCGCATGATCACCGGCAAGGAGCAGCCGGATTCCGGCGAAGTGAAAATCGGCACCACCGTCAAGATCGCGCACGTCGATCAGGCGCGTGACTCGCTGGACAACGGCAAGACCGTGTTCGACGCGATCTCCGGCGGCAACGACATCCTGACCGTCGGCAAATACGAAACCCCGGCGCGCGCCTACATTGGCCGCTTCAACTTCAAGGGCGGTGACCAGGCCAAGATCGTCGGGCAGTTGTCAGGCGGTGAACGCGGACGCCTGCACCTCGCGCAGACGCTGATCTCCGGCGGCAACGTATTATTGCTTGACGAACCTTCCAATGACCTCGACGTCGAAACCCTGCGCGCGCTCGAAGATGCGCTGCTCGAATTCGCCGGCTGCGTGATGGTCATCTCCCACGACCGCTGGTTCCTCGACCGCATCGCCACCCACGTCCTCGCGGCGGAAGGAGATTCGAAGTGGACGTTCTTTGATGGCAACTATCAGGAATATGAGGCGGACAAGAAGAAGCGCCTCGGTGAGGAAGGTGCGAAACCGAAGCGGATTCGGTATAAGCCGATTAGCAGGTAGTTTATTGGGGTAGTAATAGTTATTGCCCCCAGTTGTAGTATTAGCCAACTTGAAGGTGGGGTAACGGCATGATTGATATTATTTGGGGTTCGGCGAGAGAAAAGCCCGTGTCATCTAAGTCGTTGGCGGATGAACTGTCTTCGATTGCTGGCCTCTCTGGTTACCTTTACTTAGGTTATCCGGTAATTGGTTCTCCAACGGGACCAATCAAATTTGACGCGTTATTGGTATCGGACACAGCCGGTCTGGTTGGCTTTGATCTAGTTGAGGGGACAGAGTTAGGTGATTTCCAGAGCCGACAGGACGATATCGCCTCAATGCTGGATGTGCGCTTAAAGCCTCATGCGGGCTTGAAGGACAAGCGAGCTCTGAAGTTCGAAATTGGTGTTGTTACCTATGCCCCAGCAAAATCTGTTATCCCTACAGTTGAAGACCCTTATGTAATTTCGAATCGAAATTCGCTCAAAGAAACCATCAACGCGTTCAAATGGCAATGTGATGATGCGGTTTTCAAGAACCTCCTGGCTGCTATACAGGTAGTAACTTCAATCCGGGCAGGCAAGCTTAAGCGCGAGCCAAAGAAAAAAGATTCTCGAGGTGCTAGGCTTAAACGAGTAGAAGAATCCATTGCCAACCTCGATCAACATCAATCGCAAGCTGTCATTGAAACCGTTGAAGGGGTGCAAAGGATTCGTGGATTGGCAGGATCGGGTAAAACGATTGTTCTTGCGTTAAAGGTGGCATACCTGCATACACAAAATCCGGAGTGGCGTATCGCTGTTACATTTAATACGCGATCCCTGAAAGAACAGTTTAAGAGATTAATTAATAATTTCACTATTGAGCAGACTGGCGCAGAGCCAGACTGGGAAAACATTGATATATTGAACGCTTGGGGGGCTCCTGGCGATAGCGAGCGCGAGGGTATTTATCACAAATACTGTCGCACTCAGGAAATTGGCTTTTACGACTTCTCATCGGCAAAACTTAAATTCGGCGACGGCAAAGAGTTTTCCGGTGCATGCGGCGAAGCTATCAAGGCAAAACAAAGTGTGACCCAAGTCTATGACTTATTGTTAGTTGATGAAGCACAGGATTTGCCTGCTGAATTCTTGCGGCTGTGTTTTGGCTTCCTTAAAGAGCCAAAGCGTTTGGTGTATGCCTACGATGAATTACAGTCTTTAACTGGTTCTTCTGTGTTACCTCCAGAGGAATTATTTGGAGTTGATGCGGAGGGGAATCCCTACGTTCTACTCAATACAGAGGAAGGAGCCACACCAAAGCAGGACATTATTCTTGAAAAGTGCTACAGAAACTCGCGGCCCTTGCTTGCAACCGCTCATGCTTTGGGATTTGGAATCTATAGAGAGAAAGGTTTGGTGCAGTTCTTTGATCAGGATAATCTCTGGATAGATGTTGGATATACGGTTGAAGAGGGCGAGCTACGTGGTGGGGAAAATGTGGTTCTTGCAAGGTCACCAGATAGTTCGCCACTTTTCTTGGAAGAACATTCACCAGTTGATGATTTGATCAAGTTCCATCGTTTTAACAATACAAAAGAGCAAACGAACTTTCTAGTTGAGTCAATCATTAACGACATCCAGGAAGAAGAGCTAAGGCCTGAAGATATTGTCGTAATCAATCCTAATCCGTTAACCACTAAACGAGAGGTTGGGGCGGCTAGAGATCTACTATTTTCAAGATCATCAATCAATAGTGAGTTGGCTGGTGTTAGTACCTCGGTAGATGTATTCAGCAAATCGGGTAGTGTGACATTCACGGGCGTATTTCGTGCTAAAGGAAATGAAGCAGGGATGGTGTACATCATCAATGCTGATGATTCCTTTGTCGGATGGAATAAGAGTGCAACCGCACTGGAACGCAACCGGCTATTTACTGCGATTACTCGCTCAAAAGCATGGGTTCGGGTATTGGGCATTGGGAAGAATATGGACGGCTTGATTGAGGAGTGGGATGCTCTTCGAAAGAACGAATACAAGCTAAAGTTCCGTTATCCGACCAAGGAAGAGAAAATGGAGTTGCACCTGATTAATAAAGAGCTTGTTGGCGCAAAACGAGGGAAGCACAGAAAGATAAAGGCGCAAAGAGACATGTTGATCGAAGCTGCGGAACGTGGTGATATTGACGTTGATAGCCTAATTAGCGATCTTCAAAAAATACAGAAGCCTCGCTCTAAAAAATGACGCTGCAAGGAGTGCGCCAACAGCTACAGGATGTTTATTCTAGGCTGATATTAACTAATCTGTCCGTCAAGCAGTTTCATCCTAAAGAGCAAATGTTACCTGGGGGTGGGGCCAGTATAGGAAGCACACCTCTCGGTTCAATTTCGCTTCGAGATGTTTCGTATGAACAGATATACACTGAAATTGAGTCGAAAGACGGCTATCACATAAAACTCCCAGATGGCGGCCTGCTTATTTTTCAGTACACATTCGATGGTGGCGGGGTATTAACAAAACACAGGCTGTGCTATTTCCCATCTTTTGTTTTACCAACAGTCGATGAGGCACCTCATCTGTATGAAAATGATGAGTTGTATGGGGATGTGATTCTGAAAAAACTTGTTCGCTTTCCAATACGCTTTGATTATGACCCTGGAGCCCATAAAGATGTGGTGCATCCTAAATCTCACTTGACGTTAGGTCAGTACGAAAATTGCCGAATTCCAATTGATGGCGCTGTCAGCCCAAATGCATTTGTAATGTTCTTGCTGAGAAATTTTTACTCAAATTCGTACCGCAAGAGGAAGAACACATTAGACAAAAAGTCGCACCATATACCGACGATGAGCACCCTAACGATTGAGGAACGAAGAATTGCTCACTTTATTACTGGGCGTTAAAGTGGAAGCCAAGCTTGAATTAATTTCTGCAATTTCGAACAACATCCAATGCAACTAAACTTCGACCTTATCGCTAACACCATGCAGCCAGCCTTGCGAGCGGCGCTTGCTGCTGTCGAGGAGTTGGCATCCCAAGGCGGCGGCGAAGCGCGCGGTGCGGTGTTCACGCGCCGCGAGGTGGTTGATTTCATCCTCGATCTGTCGGGCTACACGCCGGACAAGCCCCTGCATGAGAAGCGATTGCTGGAGCCTTCATTCGGCGGCGGCGATTTTCTGTTGTCTGCCGTGGAGCGGCTGCTGGCGGCTTGGCGCATTCATGGCGATGGCGGTTCGACGCTCGATGCTTTGAAGAATGCAATTCGCGCGGTGGAATTGCATCGCGATACCTTTCAGTCTACCCGGCGCGCATTGGTTGAATATTTGACGGCTTCGGATGTCGGTTTGCAAACGGCGAATCGGCTTGCCGATGCTTGGCTGGTGCAGGACGATTTCCTACTCGTGCCGCTGGATGGCCAATTCGACTATGTGATCGGCAACCCGCCTTATGTGCGGCAAGAGCTGATACCCGAGGCGTTGATGCGTGCTTCCGAGAAGGCACGCAAATTGGCCGAGCAAACCGGCACTCCTTTTGTCGTGCGCAAACCGGCTTCTGCTGAGAAGCAGAGCAAGAGCTAATGGGTTCAGCATCGCAATAAATTCCTACCTGGGCCATCCCCTATAATTCAGGCTTTGTTACTCAACGATTAGAAGACGACATGGGATTTAACATCACGCTCCAGCCGGGCAATCACACTTTTACCGCCGAAGCTGGCGAAACCATCATCGAAGCTGCGAAGAAACATGGCCACAACCTGCCGCTCGGTTGCGCCGATGGCGCATGCGGTTTGTGCAAGGGCAGTGTGCTGCAAGGCACGGTGGATCACGGCAGGTCGACGGTAATTGCTTTGCCTGAGTGGGACAGGGAGGCGGGCCTCGCCCTGTTCTGCTGCGCCATACCAACATCCGATCTGGTCATCGAACGCCGTGAAATGATCGCCGACTGGAACATAATGGATTGGGATGGCTCGATGGAGTGAACCTGAATAATCGGGCTAACGGGGCCAGTACGCAGGATGGGTTGAGCAGCGCGATACCCATCGTTGCAATTGTTGGGTATCGCTACGTTCCACACCAACCTGCGACTACGAGGCAGCTTCTATTCAAGGCTAATGAGGTCGGCATCACAATAGCTTTTGCCGATCGAAGTTCGCGTTAACAGCTCATATATTCTTCTTGGCGATTATTTCCATGCAAACGCGATAGCGTTCACTTATGCCATACTTGACAGGTTCAAAACCTGTTTCTCGCAGCAACTTAAACAGCCTGCTCCGGCTGAAGTTGTGATAATGCTCAATCTCTCCCCAGTAAGGGTTTGCATTGTGTTGATTGAGCGCCTGCCAGACGATGCTTTCCATATTAGGCAGTGAAATGAACAAGACGCCATCATCAGCGAGCAAGTCGTGCGCTGCCCGCAGGTTTTCCTTCGGATAAGGCATATGCTCCAGGACATCGGCCATGCTTACTACAGAGCATTTGAAATCCAGAGTCAATTTGGACAGGTATTCACAGTACGACGGAATCCCAAGGGCGGACATTTCATTGACGTTTTCTATCCGGAGGTCAATGCCGACGGGCTGAAACCCATATTCCTGGGCCGTGAAGAGAAGTGATCCGTTTCCAAAGCCCACATCCAGCCAGTGCCCTTGTGCGGCGTATGGCAAGACCTTTTCTATCATTCGTGACGACACATATCGCTGCTGTTCAACATCGTTCCCGACCCGTTGATTTTCATGTGTCTTGCTGAAAATCAATTTGCATGCTTCATCGGTGAAATAGCCATCCGTGAATACATGCGCACAGTTCGTGCACTGCTTCCAGCGTATTACAGCACTAATTGAGGGGTGATAAAGCGGATGTTTTGAGCAGTCGCCTTTGGCTGCGTCGATCAAGCTGGGGCAGCCGCATAAAGGGCAATTGCCGAATAGTATACGTCCATTCATTGAGTTGTCCTCGCATAAACATGATCAGGTAAAATTCAGCAAAATGAAAATTTTTCATGTGGCGGGTAATTTTTTGCAAACCAGTATGTGTCTTGTGGCCGGATGTGACTTTTCGCGCCGGACTTCAAATCCGCGTTTTTCACATAAGGCAACCAATTCGCCCAGTCCGTACCTGCAGAACAATTCCTTATTCTGATAATAAGCCGGAAAGAAGGGCTGCTCATTCTGAATCATCGGGTCGTTGGTATCGATAAATTCGATGATCATGTATTTTTCACATAAAGGGATTAGCCGATCCAGTACTTGCTCAAAGGTCAAACCAAGACCTAAAACCAAGTGGTGGATAATGCCTAGCGCAATTACAGCGTCGGAACGCAATCGTTGCGAAGCATTGATTAATACTTTCCTGCCATCGTAAATTGAATAGCGGTCTTGAGGCAGCTCTGTGAAATTCATTACTAGCGGCAGAATATTGAGCTGATCCTTCTTTACGTTGCCATAAAGAGCCTCAATGCAAGCTTCATCAATATCAAATGCAACAACACGTTTCCCCAATTTTTCTGCCATAACTGCAAACCAGCCCGTATTGCACGCCACATCAAGAACCGTATCAATTCCAGGCGTATTCAGGGCGTTGTAAACAGTTTTCTGTTTGGCGTTCCATTCTTCCGAATAACTCCAGCCGTGATTCTCTCCTTTCAGCTTGTAATAAGTTGAGTAAGCGCTGGCGCTTACTCCAAACTCCAGACTTGCCACACATTGATGCATCTCTCGATAGAAACTTGGAATATCTTTTTTTTTCGCAAGGCGCTTCATTGTTTTTTTGATGGCCAACCGCGATTTTAATAATCCCAATAGCTTGGCAAGCGTTGATAGACGCCAGCGCAGTTCGGGTATGCACTCCCTCAATGTGATTATTGAGGTCGACGCATTGAGTGTCGTGTTTTCAATTGCTTTTTTAACAAGAGTACGCTGCCCGAAAGCATAGGCACAGAGGGGGGCGGCAAAATACGGCAGGTACATTCTTTCGAAAATCTCTTTAAATACGAAGGCCAGGTGAGTTTCAGCGCTTTCACTCCGAGTCAACTTGTTGGACTGGAGATACTCTTCGGCGAAGAGCGAGTCTCTTGAAACAATCGAGGTAAAATCAACAAATATGGGGCGGCCTCTTTCAAAGAGGATATTCCACGGATGAGCATCTTTCAGAAATAATCCCTGGCCAAAAAGCCGTTCCGACAACTCCAAATGAAACAATGACGCATCTTTCAGCATGGAAGCGCACCATTCGTTAGGGTATGAAATGCGCGTAATTTTTTTATGCTTCAGAATCAAGGCGCCACGGGCATCGCCAATGCTGGCGGCAACCTCTCTGTCGGTGCAAACCTCTGTCTGTACAATGTCCTTTATGCCTGCCGCGTTTATGGATTTCAACACACCCAAGACAGCATCTTCGTGTTTCAGGCCAACCAAACGATAGACAGCATCACTGGCAATATAAACCGCCCCCTTGTTGTCACAGCTCGCCAACTTCAGCATCACGCCCGTACATCCATATTCTCATCCGCAAGCCGCAAGAGCTGCTCATCCATGATGAAGTCTTTTTCATCCATGATTTTTTCACACACAAAATCGATTGCTGGATCTCGTTTTTCAAGCAGCAAGTCTTTTTTATCAAACTGAAAACTCCACCATTTCGATTGTGGATCTCTTACCACCGAGATTGGGATTTGCCGTTGAATAAAATAACAATATGCATATCGCCTGGCTAGCTCCCGCTGTTCTTCGTTTAGCGGGGGCAATGAAGAGGTTTTATTAAGCAATTCTCTGTAAGAAGCTTGCGAACCGGCATCGTAAGTAAAGCCTTTTCTTCCATAATGTGCCTCGCCAGCCAGAATAACGGGTTTACCTTGCAGCGCTGATTCAAGACCTGCAGTGCCATAGACGGTTATTCCCCCATCAATCATCTGGAAAAAATCCAGGGGGCTTAAATCCTCATCCGCAGGAAGCAACCGCACATGCTCCGGCAATATTGGAAAATGTTTATTGATCAAACATTCCACGCCGCTGTCTGGATTGTCCCACGCCTCCGCTGGATGTACTTTGATTATCCATTGGACATGGTCGATGTTTTTAATCTCATGAATGGTATCAATGACCCACGCGTTAAATGATTCATAAATCATCGGGGCATAATCGCTCACGGTATCCCAATTAATGTGAGTCATGATCCCCCACACAGGCCTTGCAGCATCCAGGCCATATCTACTCCTTATTCGATCTGTCTGCCCCATGTACTCTTTAAAGCGCTTCATATCGAAACTGACATCCTGTTTGTACCGGTTCTGCAAGTATCGGTCCAAACGTTTATCTTGATCGCCGGTAAGCGCCAGGCAGCTGCGCTCATTCCATGCAGCATGGCTTATATTATGAAAGTCGATGTGCAAACCATCCTCCACATGCCGGAAATAAAAACGCGCTGGTAGATATGATGCCATCCATGCCACGACAGGAATTTTCCTTGCCAGCGCCGTATGAAGCGCAGGCCCCCAATCCACATAAGTGCCGTGCGACATCATAATTCTGGCTGGCGCTATTTGCTTGATCGCGTTTTCTGCAGCTGCAGCACACACCAGTGCGCTGAATGCATACTCCCGTACAATCGAAAGATCACTGGGAAAGCTATGCCCATGCAAATATCTCAGTACGGCTGATTTCGCATTTTTCCCTACGTTAATTTCCCCGTAAAATAATCCCTCAAGATTTCCCCATGTCGTTCCCGCAGCTATTTTTCTTAGCTCCATAGCGGTTTGTTCAGGCACATAATCTCCGATGAAAGAATATGGTATGGCCATTTCCTCAAGCACTGTAGCGCAATCGCGCTTGCAGGCAGCGCAAGTTTCTTGCCAGCGGCTTATGGGTTGCTTATCTTTTATTTCTCGCCTGACGCACGCAACAAACACGCCGTCACAAATGACGGCGTGAACGCCAGAGCCGCGAAGTCTGAGCGCTGCCGCAATTGCGCTTTCTACATTGAGCATAAGCGGCATGCCGCCGGGAACCCAGAATAAAGTCTCGCTGCCCGCTTTTTTTATTTTTTTGCCACGCTTGTATAGCTGCCGCATGGCAACGCGATGAAAAACTATTTTCTTGTAGCGCTTCAAGCCTGATAAAAACGGCTTGATTTTCCGATGGCAGTTCTGGATTCGTGTTTTCATGCGGCTCTAGGTTTTTATTGCGCGATGAGGCAAAACAACAAACTCACTGAGGTGCGAAGCGCTTTTTTGCACCAATAATCCCGCCGCCATGGTATATAAACATGCTGCAACCATCATCAAACCAATGCGCCAGTCTTGTTGGGAGCAAGCATTTTTTCTGGGGCGCCCTCTGCGGTCACCTTACCTTTCTCCAGCCGGTACAGCCGGTCGCAGTGTTCGACAGTAGATAGCCGATGAGCGACGATCAGTATGGTTTTGCTGCCATGAAGCGTCATAACGGCCTGCATTACACCTTGCTCGCTAGAGGTATCGAGCGCACTGGTGGCTTCATCCAATACCAGTATGGAGGGGTCATGGTACAGCGCCCGTGCAATGCCAATGCGTTGACGTTGCCCACCCGAAAGCCGGATACCGCGCTCACCCACAACAGTTTCGAGCCCTTTCGGCAAACTGGTAACAAATTCTTCCAGTTGGGCGCCCTTGATCGCGCGCCGGACGGCGGCATTATTGATTTCTTCATCGGGCAATCCGAAGGCCACGTTGCGCCTGAGCGTGTCGTCGGTAAGGTAAATAGATTGAGGCACATAGCCAATCTGTTTTTGCCATGCGCGCAAGCCTTTCTGAATATCTTGCCCATCCACTATTACTTGCCCGTTATGGGGAGGCAACAACCCCAATATGACATCCACCAAGGTGCTTTTACCAGAACCGCTGGGGCCGATGAAACCTACGGATTCGCCTTTCCGGATGGAGATGGATACGCTGTCAAGCGAAAGGGTTGATGTGCCGGGGTAGGCATAACTAATGTTGGATAAGCGGATTTCCGTTTGAAAAGCAGTGTGCGGCGACACATTTCCTTGTTGAATTATGGCGGGCTCAATTGCGATAAATTTGACTTCCTCATACAGCAGATTAACCGATGGAAGGCTGTAGCGCATGAACTGCACACCAGACAATATCCGGTTAACTGATGGAATCAACCTGAACGCCGCAGCGGCAAAAAGCCCCAGTGTTGGCACAATTCTCTCTGTACCGGCTCCTTGCCCGAGCATGCTTAGCACTAAAAGAGCCAAGCCCGCTACAGCGAGCAGTTCCAACCACAGGCGGGGGAGTTGTTGCAGAATGGATTGAGACCCGGCCGCCCGAGCTCCTTGAGCGCTGTGCAACTGGAATTGCGCCAGAAAATTGCTTTCTCGGCCAAGCAACTTTACATCTTTGAAGCCACCCAAACCCTGATACATATGGTGGCTGCGCAAGATGTCATGGTGCTGGCGCGCCACACCCCAGCGGGTAATACGAGCGCGGGTAATGCAATGAAAGCTCCAAACGGCGGCGCCAAGCAGAAGCGCCACAATTAGCACCCCGATGGGCTCTGCCAGCAGCAACAGGGCGGTTATGCCGAGCAGTGCCATGCCTTCTGTAAAAACGGACATGCCGCTGTTGATTACCGCGCTGAATACAGCCACCTCCCCGGTAATATTGTGCCCTAGCTGTGCCGAGTTACGCTGCAAATGAAAAGTATAGGGCTGGCGCAGGTAAGCGGTAAAGAGCCGTTGTGCAAGTTGCACCTGTATGCCAGATGCAAAGCGCACCTGTCGCCATGCGAGGAAAGCAAGAAACAGATTTTTGATGAAATAAATACCAACGAGCCCCAGCATGGAATATATAACCAGTTGGCTTTGGGTGGGGTTGCCCAAGAACTCCAAGAGGGGCTGGATGCGCGGATAGCGGGTAGCCAAGTCATTTTGACCCATCAGGATCATAACGGGAAAGAGTATGCCAACGCCCAGCATTTCCAGCATCGTGCCGATAACCATAAGGCATAGCAATATCACCATGCTCTTGCGCTCGGCGTGCGTGAGGATGAAGCGGATTTTTTGAAGGGCGCTCATGTTTTAATGGATGGCCTTACACTGACATTACCTTCGGTGAGGCTCAGGGTAGCCTTGGGTTAAGGCGGTGTGAAGAATGTTTGCGGCTCCCCCCTGTGCGCCACTCAACAGATTATGTATGAGCTGCAAAATCCATATAGGCCAAAGCAATGCCTTCCTTCAGCCCAACCTTCGCATGCCAACCCAGTGCAGATATTCTCCCTACATCCATCACCTTACGTATCGTGCCATCCGGTTTTGAGGTGTCCTGTACAAATTTTCCTTTGTAGCCGACCGCCTCTGCGATCGTTTCCGCCAGTTCGCGGATGGTCAGGTCTTCTCCCGTGCCTAAATTGATGAGCGGACAGTTCGATGGATCGGTCAGCGCATCGTAACGCGCAACATCGAGGCTCGCGAGGAATGCCAGCGCATTGGCTAAATCGTCCACGTACATGAACTCGCGCCTCGGCGCACCGCTTCCCCACAATGCCACTTCAGATGCGCCGGACAATTTTGCTTCGTGCATTTTGCGGATCAGTGCGGGCAGCACATGAGAATTATTCAGGTCATAGTTATCGCCAGGCCCATACAGGTTAGTCGGCATCACGGCCAGCCACTTGGTGCCGTATTGGCGGTTGTACGACCAGCACATTTCTATACCGGTTATTTTGGCTAACGCATACGGACGGTTGGTTGCCTCCAGCGGGCCGGTGAGCAGGTATTCTTCCTTGATCGGCTGCGGGCAATCTTTTGGGTAAATGCATGAGCTACCCAGCAAAATCAGCCGTTCTACTTTCGTCGCGTACGCCGCACGGCAGACATTGGCTTCGATGAGCAGGTTGCTCATCAAAAAATCCACCGGGTAGCTGTTGTTGGCATGGATGCCGCCTACTTTAGCGGCTGCAAGGAACACCAGATCAGGGCGTTCCTGTTCAAAGAATAGCCGGGTGGCAGCCGCATCTTCCAGATCCAGTTCGGCATGGGTGCGTGTCACGAGGTTGGTGTAACCCTGCCGTTGAAGTTCGCGCACTATCGCGCTCCCGGCCAGTCCACGGTGGCCTGCGATGTAAATTTTGCTGTTCTTGTCCATCGAGATTCAATTCATTTTATTCATGGTAGTTCTGAGTGATATAACCATGCTTTTTTACCAGCTCGTCGCGTTCTGCGCTCTTGAGATCTTCGCGCACCATTTCGCTCACCAGCTCAGCGAAGCTGATTCTGGGTGTCCAGCCAAGCTTGTTCTTTGCTTTACTGGCGTCGCCGAGCAGCGTCTCCACTTCAGTGGGGCGGAAGTAGCGCGGATCGACGGCGACGATACATTTGCCCGATGCATCAAAACCCTTCTCTTCCACACCTTCACCGCGCCATGTAATGGCAATGCCGAGCTCCTTGGCGGCCGCATTCACAAAATCGCGCACGCTGTATTGCACACCGGTAGCGATGACAAAATCTTCCGGCTTGTCTTGCTGCAGCATCAGCCATTGCATTTCGACGTAGTCCTTGGCGTGCCCCCAGTCGCGCAGGGAATTCATATTGCCGAGATAGAGGCATTCTTGCAGGCCGAGCTTGATGCGCGCCAGCGCGCGGGTAATCTTGCGCGTGACAAAGGTCTCGCCGCGTATCGGCGATTCGTGGTTGAACAGGATGCCGTTGCAGGCATAGATGCCATAGGCCTCGCGGTAATTCACCGTGATCCAGTAGGCATAGAGCTTGGCGACCGCGTAGGGGCTGCGCGGATAGAACGGCGTGGTTTCCTTTTGCGGGATTTCCTGCACCAGACCATACAGCTCGGAGGTGGATGCCTGATAGAAACGGGTTTTCTTTTCCATGCCGAGAATGCGGATCGCTTCCAGTATGCGCAGTGCGCCCAACGCATCGGAATTGGCGGTGTATTCCGGTTCTTCAAATGATACGGCTACATGGCTTTGCGCCGCGAGATTGTAGATTTCGTCCGGCTGCGTTTTCTGGATGATATGCGTCAGACTGGAAGAGTCGGTCATGTCGCCATGGTGCAGAAAAAATGGCAGGCCTTTTTCATGTGTATCATGGAACAGGTGGTCGATACGCGCAGTGTTGAATAAGGAGCTGCGGCGCTTGATGCCATGCACCTCGTAACCCTTGTTCAACAGAAACTCGGCCAAGTAGGCGCCGTCTTGCCCGGTCACGCCGGTGATCAATGCAATTTTTCTTGTTTGACTCATTTTAATAACCCTGTTTTGTATGGCTATCTGCCATAGTTGTCTTCATAGCGTTGTATATCGTCTTCACCCAGATATTCGCCGACTTGTATTTCGACAATGTGCAACGGTTCGCTACCGCGATTTTCCAGGCGATGTTTCGCACCTATCGGGATGTAAGTGCTCTGGTTCTTGTGAACGGCGACGACTTCGTCGCCGTTGGTGACGGTTGCCGTGCCGGATACTACAACCCAGTGCTCGGAACGGCGCGCATGGCTTTGCAGGCTGAGCCGCGCACCGGGCGACACTTCGATGCGCTTGAGTTTAAAGCCCTCGGGATCATCCTCCAGAACGGTGTAACTGCCCCACGGGCGATTGACCTTGACGTGATAGACGTGCTCTGTCGCGCCGCGATGTTGCAGCGCATCCACCACTTCGCGCACACGCTGGGTCTGATCGCTTTTCGAAATCAGCACGGCATCGGCAGTTTCAATCACACATAAATCCTCCACGCCGATGGCGGCGACCAGACGCTTCTCGGCGCGGATCAGGCTGTTCTTGCAGTCCAGCGCGATGACGTTGCCTTGCAGCGCGTTGCCGCTTTCGTCTTTGCTGGAAATTTCATGCACCGCCTGCCAACTGCCAACATCGTTCCAGCCGATATCACAGGGAATCAACGATACGTTGCCGGATTTTTCGAGTACACCATAGTCGATGGAAATAGAGGGCATTGCGGCAAAATACTTATCAACGGCCTGCTGGAAGGTTCCAGTTGCCCGGCTCTCGGCGATGATGTCCTGCACCACCTGATGCACTGCCGGCAAGTGCTGCTGAATCTCCGCGAGGATCACCGAGGCGCGCCACACGAACATGCCTGAGTTCCAGTAGTAATCACCTTCCTTCAGGAAGCGCACGGCTGTAGCGTGATCGGGTTTCTCGGTAAAGCGTTCGACGCCATACACCTGCGCATCCGCAGCGCGACATGCCTTGATATAACCGAAGCCAGTATCGGGATGTGTAGGCTGGATGCCAAAGGTGATTAATTTGCCGCTTTGCGCCGCCTGAATGGACATATCCAGATGCGCACGGAAACGCGCTTCATCCTTAATGATGTGATCGGCGGGCAGCACCACCATGACTGGGTCGTTTCCATCAGCCATCAGGCAGGCGGCAGCTAATGCAATAGCCGGTGCGGTGTTGCGCCCAATCGGCTCGTACAGTGCCTGATAGGGCAAAAGTGCGTGGTATGCCTCGCCTTTTGCATGCGATTCCTGCGTAACGATCAGGATATTGCCGGCATCGATTGCCGGAAACAGGCGATTGATAGTCGCTTGCAGCAACGATGCATCACCATCAAGCGACAAAAACTGCTTGGGAAGGTGTTGCCGCGAGAGTGGCCACAGCCTGCTGCCGCTGCCGCCGGCAAGAATGACTGCATGAACATGGTCATTATTCATTGATATTCTCCAGCAATCCTTTTTGTTCCGCTTCGCGCTTCAGCTCCGCTATCTCTGTACGCAGCAGCTCATATTCCTGCACCTTGTATTTCAGGAATTTTACCGTCATGCGCGCCTTTTCCTCGATTCCGTGCGGGGTGAGCAGGTAAGCGTACGCCAGTTTGTTGTCGCTGTTGCGGAAATTGTTGACCTTGAGGCAACCTTTTTCAATCAGTGCATTCAGACAAAAGTTGACTTTACCAAGACTGATACCCAGGCATTTCGCCAGATCACGCTGGGAAAGGCTGGGGTTGGCTTCCAGAGTTTTGAGCAGGCTATAGCTGGTAATGTCGTCGAACATGGGTTCGTTCAGTAAGTGAACGGCGCGCATTACAACAGTTGCTGCCCAAAGCTGTCAAGCAATACGCCCGCCGGTTGTGCCGCACTCCGCATGCACGCTGAATTTTTTCCAAGTGCTGTTAAACCCAGATAATCCATTAGGCGGCTCTTCGAGCCTACGCGAGTGCTGACGGGCGCTTTGCGGCCATTTTTGTCGCTTGCGCGTCGTCCATGGAACAACCATGGACTCCTTTCAAGCGCCAAAACTGTCTCACAAATCGCCTCGTCATCATCTCGCGTCCTAATGGATTATCTGGGTTAAAATTCGCGCCACTGTCTATCAATTGGTGCTTTCATGCTGCTCTGGTTTGTCATTGCCTACTGGATTATTTCGGTTGGGATCGGCCTCTATGCCGCTACCCGCGTGCACAATACCAAGGACTTCGCCATTGCCGGCCGAAGCTTGCCGTTCTATATGGTTACAGCGACCGTGTTCGCCACCTGGTTCGGCTCGGAAACCGTGCTCGGCATTCCCGCCACCTTTCTCAAGGAGGGGTTGCACGGCGTGGTGGCTGATCCGTTCGGCGCTTCGATGTGCCTGATTCTGGTCGGGCTGTTCTTCGCCGCGCCGCTGTATCGCATGAACCTGCTGACCATCGGCGACTTCTACAAGAAAAAATACGGCCGCAGTGTCGAGACACTGACCACGATTGCCATCGTGATTTCCTACCTCGGCTGGGTGGGGGCGCAGATCACCGCGCTCGGCCTGGTATTCAACGTGGTGTCCGGCGGCGAGATCAGCAAGCTCGCCGGAATGTGGATCGGCTCCGGCACCATCCTGATCTACACGTTCTTCGGCGGCATGTGGGCGGTGGCGGTCACCGACTTTCTGCAGATGATCATCATCGTCATCGGCATGCTGTTCATCGGCCACGAGATCAGCGGCCAGGTGGGCGGCGTGGGCGTGGTGGTGAATCATGCGATGGGTGCGGGCAAATTCGACTTCTGGCCGACGCTCGACCTCAAGGAAATCATCGGCTTCACTGCCGCCTGGGTGACGATGATGTTCGGCTCTATCCCGCAGCAGGACGTGTTTCAGCGGGTGCAGTCGTCGAAGACCGAGAAGATCGCCATCTGGGGGGCGGTGTTCGGCGGAAGCCTGTATTTCGTGTTTGCTTTCGTGCCGATGTTCCTGGCTTATTCTGCGACGCTGATCGACCCGAAGATGGTGAACAGCCTGATCGACGCCGATCCGCAGATGATCCTGCCCACGCTGGTGATGCAGCATGCACCGCTGTTCGCCCAGGTCATGTTTTTCGGCGCACTGCTTTCCGCGATCAAGAGCTGCGCCTCGGCGACGCTGCTGGCGCCTTCGGTCACGTTCACCGAGAACATCCTCAAACCGATGCTGGGCCACAAGCTCTCCGACCGCAGGCTGCTGCACGCGATGCGCGGCGTGACGGTGGTATTCACGATACTGGTCACTATTTATGCGATGAACTCGAAGGCCAGCATTTTCAAGATGGTCGAAAACGCCTACCAGATTACGCTGGTCGCGGCATTCATTCCGCTGGTGGCGGGCATCTATTGGAAGCGCTCCAGCAATCAGGGAGCGCTGGCGGCAATTTTCTGTGGCCTCTCGGTGTGGCTCGCGATTCATATTTCCGGCGGCGACGACCCTTTCATTCCGGCACAGTTTGGCGGGCTTATCGCCAGCGCTCTGGGCATGATAGCCGGTTCGCTGCTGCCCGGCGTGGTACGCAATCCGTTGCCTGAAGAACCGGAGCATGCACAGCTCCATCACCATGCCGCAAGCCATACCGGGCATGTGGCGGAACACCCGCGCCATCATCCACATTCCTGACGCATGTCATCTTCCTGTCATAAATTCTTCATACTCTTGCCATCTCAAATGAAGGGATAATGATGAGCGCGAAAATTTTGATTATCGAAGATGAACCGGCGATTCAGGAGCTGTTGGCGTTTAATGTGATGCAGGCCGGTTTTCAGGCGTTGCGT
This sequence comes from Gallionellaceae bacterium, assembly GCA_019753125.1. Classification (GTDB taxonomy): domain Bacteria; phylum Pseudomonadota; class Gammaproteobacteria; order Burkholderiales; family Gallionellaceae; genus Gallionella. The sequence continues at coordinate 61,923 of JAIELH010000031.1, forward strand.
GCGGCAGATGCCGACAGTGCGTGGCAACAAATCCGCAACAACACGCCGGACCTGATCTTGCTCGACTGGATGTTGCCGGAAACCAGCGGCGTGGCGCTGGCCAGACAATTGCGCGCCGATGCGCTTACCCGCACGACCCCGATTATCATGCTGACCGCGCGCGGCGACGAACGCGACAAAATATTGGGGTTGGAATCCGGTGCAGACGATTACATCACAAAACCTTTTTCGCCGCGCGAGCTGATGGCGCGCATCCGGGCGGTGTTGCGCCGCCATGTTCCGCAGCTGCCCGATGAAACGGTGGCGGCGGGTGGACTGGAGCTATCGCCAGCGTCGCATCGCGTAAGCGCGAAAGGCGCAGTGATAGACTTGGGACCGACCGAGTTTCGTCTGCTGCATTTTTTCATGACTCATACCGAGCGCGTGTATAGTCGCGCACAATTGCTCGATCAGGTGTGGGGCACACAAGTATTCGTCGAAGAACGCACGGTAGATGTGCATATCCGCCGTTTGCGTGCCGTGCTGGAGGCGTCAGGATCGGATCGTCTGATCCAGACCGTGCGCGGCAGCGGCTATCGCTTCTCGATAAACTAGGGGGCTTCTTGCAGGATTTCTGGTTCCGGTTAGGTGTGCCCATCGCAGCGATTGCGTTATTTGCAATGCTGCTATGGGGACTGTTTTCCGCTACCTGCGCGTTATTGTTTATGCTACTGGCGCTGCTGGTGATGATGGCGCGCTATGCGCGGCAATTATTCAGGCTGGAGCAGTGGTTGAGTGATGCGCGCCCCGAAACTATCCCAGATGCCGGCGGAATATGGGATGACGTGTTTTCGCAGTTGTACAAGATGGTCAAGCGCCACCAGCAGACCCGGCAGGAATTGGCCGCCGAGCTGCAGCATATCGAACAAGCTACCGCCGTCTTGCCGGAGGGCGTGGCGATCCTGAATGAATCGAACCGCATCGAGTGGTGCAATCCGTTGGCACAGCAACACTTCGACCTGGATGCCGAGCATGACTTCATGCAGGACATCACTTACCTGGTGCGACAGCCGGAGTTTGTCGAGTACCTCCATAATTCGAATTTCAACGAGCCGCTGGTGATGCGCCCGGCGCGCCATGACGACATGGTGCTATCGATCAAGCTCATTCCCTATGGCGCGAACAAGCGCTTGCTGATCAGCAGCGACATCACGCAACTGGAACGCATTGAAGCGATGCGCCGCGATTTTGTCGCCAATGTATCGCATGAATTGCGTACGCCGTTGACCGTGGTGAGCGGTTTTGTCGAAAACTTGCAGGATATGCGCGACCTCAACAATGACAGTGCGCAGCGGGCATTGCATTTGATGGCCGAGCAAACCAGGCGCATGGACAATCTGGTCGCCGACCTGCTTACGCTGTCGCACCTGGAAAATGACCAAAGCCCGTTGCGCGAAGATCTGGTGGACATGCGCGCCCTGCTTAATGAAATCTATCAGGAGGGCTTGCTGCTTGATGGCGGAAAACATGCGTTGCTTCTTGAGATACTGAGCGATGAGAAATTGCGAGGAAATTGCGAGGAACTGCGCAGTGCATTCGGTAATCTGCTCGGCAACGCGATTCGCTATACGCCGGAAGGCGGGGAAATCCTGTTGCGCTGGGCGGAGCAGGACGGACATCTGGTGTTTTCAGTCAGGGACAGCGGCATCGGCATCGCACCGCAACATATTCCGCGCCTGACGGAACGTTTCTATCGCGTGGATCGCAGCCGTTCGCGTGAAACGGGCGGGACCGGCCTTGGGCTGGCGATCGTCAAACACGTCGCAATCCACCATCACGCCAGGCTGGACATACTTAGCGAGCAGGGCAAAGGCAGTGTGTTTTCGCTGGTGTTCCAGGCTCCAAGAGACGGTGCGCAAAGAGCGGGCAACGAGGGAGATTCCGCATCCGGCCGGCCTGCATGATAGAATTCGCGCCATTTTTTCAGGCAATACGCCATGGATCACACGACACACCCGATTGAACTGATTATCCGGCAACGCATCCTGATCCTGGACGGCGCGATGGGCACGATGATCCAGCGCCACAAGCTGACCGAGGCACACTATCGCGGCACAGAACTGTACGGCAGTTATCGCGGCGCGCGCAGAACTTTCGCCGACCACCCGGTCGATGTGAAAGGCAACAACGACCTGTTGTTGCTGACCCAGCCGCACGTGATCGGCGGCATCCATCGCCAGTATCTGGAAGCGGGCGCGGACATCCTGGAAACCTGCACCTTCAACTCGAATTCCGTCTCGATGGCGGATTACGAGATGCAGCATCTGGTGTACGAGCTGAACGTGGCCGGGGCGAAGCTGGCGCGCGGCCTGTGCGACGAATTCTCGACACCGGATAAACCGCGCTTCGTTGCGGGCGTGCTCGGCCCCACCGGACGCACCGCGTCGATTTCGCCGGACGTGAACGATCCCGGCGCGCGCAACGTGACGTTCGACGAGCTGGTGGAAAGCTACGCCGAAGCGGTGCGCGGCCTGCTCGACGGCGGCGCGGATACCCTGATGGTCGAGACGATATTCGATACGCTGAACGCCAAGGCCGCGCTATTCGCGATCGAGCGCCATTTCGAGCAGCACAATGTGCGTGTTCCGATCATGATTTCGGGGACTATCACCGACGCTTCCGGGCGCACGCTATCGGGACAAACCACCGAGGCATTTTATAATTCGCTCGCACATGCCAAGCCGCTGTCGATCGGCCTGAACTGCGCGCTGGGCGCGGAGCTGATGCGGCCTTATGTCGAAGAGCTGTCGCGTGTCGCATCGTGCTATGTCAGCGCGCACCCGAATGCCGGCCTGCCCAATCCGCTCTCCGAAACCGGCTACGATGAGCCGCCGGAAAAGACCGCCGCACTGGTCAGGGAATTCGCCACCAGCGGTTTTTTGAATATCGCCGGCGGCTGCTGCGGTACTTCGCCCGCGCACATCAAGGCGATCGCCGAGGCGTTGAAAGATGTGCCGCCGCGCCGGATTCCCGACCTCGAAAAGAAGTGCCGTCTGTCCGGGCTGGAGCCGTTCAACATCGGCGACGACTCGCTGTTCGTCAACGTCGGCGAACGCGCCAACGTCACCGGCTCGGCCAGATTCAAGCGCCTGATCCTCGAAGGCAACTACGACGAGGCGCTGGAAGTCGCCAGACAGCAGGTGGAAACCGGCGCGCAGGTGATCGACGTCAACATGGACGAGGCGATGCTGGACGGCGAAGCCGCGATGGTAAAGTTCCTCAACCTGATCGCTTCCGAGCCGGATATTTCCAGAGTGCCGCTGATGATCGATTCCTCGAAGTGGAACATTATCGAAGCAGGGCTGAAATGCGTGCAGGGCAAACCGATCGTCAATTCGATCTCGCTGAAGGAAGGCGAGGAGAACTTCATCAAATACGCCACACTGGTGCGCCGCTACGGTGCGGCGGCGGTGGTGATGGCGTTCGACGAGCGGGGGCAGGCCGACACGTTTAAGCGCAAGACCGAAATTTGCCAGCGCAGCTACGACATTCTGGTGAACCGGGTCGGCTTCCCGCCCGAGGACATCATCTTCGATCCGAATGTTTTTGCGATTGCCACCGGCATCGAGGAGCATAACAACTATGCGGTGGACTTCATCGAAGCGACTGCATGGATCCGGAAAAACCTGCCGTTCGCAAAAATCTCCGGCGGCGTATCGAATGTTTCGTTCAGCTTCCGGGGCAACGAGCCGGTGCGTGAGGCGATCCATACCGTATTCCTGTATCACGCGATCCAGGCCGGCATGAACATGGGCATCGTCAATGCCGGGCAGCTCGGCGTGTACGAAGAAATCCCCAAAGAATTACGCGATGCGGTCGAAGACGTGGTGCTGAATCGCCACCCCGACGCGGGCGAGAAGCTGGTCAAAATCGCCGAGACCGTGAAGGGCGGCGGCAAGGAACAAGTCGAAGACCTGGAATGGCGCAACGGCACGGTGCAGCAGCGCATCACCCACGCGCTGGTGCGCGGCATCACTACCTATATCGTCGCGGACACCGAGGAGGCGCGAAAGCTCGCGAAGTTCCCGGTCGAGGTGATCGAGGGCCCGCTGATGACCGGCATGAATGTGGTCGGCGACCTGTTCGGCGCGGGCAAGATGTTCCTGCCGCAGGTCGTGAAATCGGCGCGCGTGATGAAGCAGGCGGTCGCGCACCTGGTGCCCTATATCGAGGCCGAAAAACTGCGTTCCGGCAACGCCAGCGCCAAGGGCAAGATCGTGATGGCGACGGTCAAGGGCGACGTGCATGACATCGGCAAGAACATCGTCACCGTGGTATTGCAGTGCAACAACTTCGAGGTGGTCAACATGGGCGTGATGGTGCCGTGCCAGCAGATCCTCGACACCGCACGCGAGCACAACGCCGACATCATCGGCCTGTCCGGCCTGATCACGCCGTCGCTGGAAGAAATGGCGCATGTCGCGAAAGAGATGCAGCGCCAAGGTTTCACGATCCCGCTGATGATCGGCGGCGCAACCACCTCGCGCGTGCATACCGCCGTAAAGATCGAACCGAATTACCCGAGCGGCGCTACCGTGTACGTGACCGACGCTTCACGCGCGGTCGGCGTGTGCAGCAATTTGTTGAGTGCCACGCTGCGCGACGAGTACATCGCAGAAATCAAAACAGACTATGCGGCGGCGCGCGAACAGCATGAAGGCAGGAAAGACAAGGCGGTGCTCGTCACACTGGCGGAAGCGCGGGCGCATGGCTTGAGAACGGACTGGCAGGGCTATACCCCGCCCAAGCCGCAATTGATGGGCGTGCAAAAGATCGAGTCTTATCCGCTCGACAAGATTGCCGAATACATCGACTGGACGCCGTTCTTCCATGCCTGGGAACTGTCGGGACGCTATCCGAAAATATTGCAAGACGAGAAGGTCGGCGAAGAAGCGCGCAAACTGTTCGCCGATGCGCAGGCAATGCTGAAGAAAATCATCAGCGAGAAGTGGCTCACCGCAAATGCGGTGTTCGGATTGTTCCCGGCGAACAGCGCCAATAGCGACGATATCGAAATCTACACCGATGAATCGCGCAGCAACGTCGCAATGACCTGGCGCAACCTGCGCCAGCAGACCAGGAAGCCAGCCGACATCCCGAACTATTGCCTCGCCGATTTCATCGCGCCGAAACAAAGCGGTATCGCGGACTATATCGGCGCATTCGCCGTCACCGCCGGCATCGGCATCGACGCGCGTGTCGCCGAGTTCGAGAAACACCACGACGACTACAACGCGATCCTGCTGAAGTCGCTGGCCGACCGCCTCGCCGAAGCCTTCGCCGAATTGCTGCACGCCCGCGTGCGCCGCGAGTTCTGGGGTTATGCAATGGACGAGGCGCTGGACAACGATGCGCTGATCGCCGAAAAATATCGCGGCATCCGCCCCGCCCCCGGCTATCCGGCCTGCCCCGAGCACACCGAGAAGGGGCCGCTGTTCGAGCTGCTGCAAGCGCCGCTCAATGCGGGCATCACGCTGACCGACAGCTACGCGATGCTGCCCACTGCGGCGGTGAGCGGCTTCTACTTGTCGCATCCGCAGGCGCAATACTTCGCCACCGGCAAGGTGGGCAGAGACCAGGTCGAGGATTACGCAAAGCGCAAAGGCTGGGGTATCGCAGAAGCGGAGCGCTGGCTGGCGCCGGTGTTGAGTTATTAACATAGTAGAATAGCCACCAATCACAAAAACAGCAAGGAGCCATCATGCTACAAACCATTGAGGTTGAAATTGATGCCCAAGGAGTCATTCACCCGCTGCAAGTCTTGCCGCAGGCGGCAGAGCGACGAGCATTGCTGACGCTGGTTGTGCCGGATCAGGCAACGTCAGCACAAGCCGATTGGCGCAGCTTCGCTGGACGGTTGAGCGGCTCCCCCAACTTTAATGCTGACCCGGTAAAAATTCAGCGAAAGATGCGTGATGAGTGGAGCTAAATGGCTGCTGGACACCAATGTGGTAATCGGTTTGTTGAAACGGCAATCCGCAGCCATCGCACTGCTCGAAGCACAACAATTGAATCTTGGTCAGGTTGCCGTTAGCCAAATCACCCGGATGGAGTTGCTTGGATTTCCAGGTTTGGCGCAAGAAGAGGAAGCTGCCATTCTGGCTTTTCTGGGAAACTGTCAGATTCTGTTTGTTGATGAAGCTGTCGAGCAGCAAGTTATCCGGCTGCGCCGCGCCAGCTACTGTAAATTGCCAGACGCCATCATCGCCGCCACAGCACAAGCGCATCAACTCACGCTGCTGACGCTCGATCAACGGCTGGAAAAATTGGCAACACAACTCTAAGACATTGCTCAATATTGGCGATGAGTCGCTTTGCATAGCCATTCGGCTAAGTCACCAGAATACCGTGACATAAGCCGCTGGTTAACGACAGCCAAGTCATTGGTTAATGCGGAGCCTGCCCTGAGTCTCATCCACGCTACGCTCTACCCATCACACTTGGGCTGCGAATGAACAACTCTACTGATCCTCAATCACACACCGAACACCCCACAGACTGGCACAGCCTGCTCGTGCAGGATGTGCTGAACCTGTTGGCGGCAGATCATGCCGGACTGTCTGTGGAAGAGGCGGCGCTGCGCTTGCGGAAATACGGCCCGAACCGCCTGCCGGAAGCGCACAAGGAGGGGCTGCCGGCACGTTTCGCGCGCCAGTTCCACGACGTGCTGATCTACGTTCTGCTGGCCTCCGCGCTGATCACCGCGCTGCTCGAACACTGGGTGGATTGCGGCGTGATTCTCGGCGTGGTGCTGATCAACGCCGTCATCGGCGTGCTTCAGGAAGGCAAGGCGGAGCGCGCGCTGGATGCGATCCGCAATATGCTGTCGCCGAACGCCACGGTGTTGCGCGACGGGCGCCGCCGCGAGATTCCGGCGCAGCAGGTGGTGATCGGCGATATTGTGCTGATCGCCTCGGGCGACAAGGTGCCGGCCGATTTGCGCCTGATTGAAACGCGCCAGTTGCGTGTCGATGAGGCGGCACTGACCGGCGAATCCGAACCCGTCGAAAAAATCATCGCGGCGGTAGACGCGCGGGCGGTGGTCGGCGATCGCCGCTGCATGGCTTATTCCGGCACGCTGGTGGTATACGGGCAGGCGCGCGGCGTCGTGGTCGCCACCGGCGCGGCGACGGAAATCGGCCGCATCAGCGGCCTGATTTCTTCGGTGGGCAGTCTGGAGACGCCGCTGTTGCGGCAGATGGCGCGATTCGGCAAACAACTGACCGCGGCTATCCTGCTGCTGGCCGCACTGACTTTTTCTTTCGGCGTATGGGTGCGCGACTATCCTTGGTCCGAGATGTTCTTTGCCGCAGTCGGCCTGGCGGTTGCGGCGATACCGGAAGGCCTGCCTGCCGTGATGACGATCACGCTGGCGATCGGCGTGCAGCGCATGGCGCGGCGCAATGCGATCATCCGCCGCCTGCCCGCCGTCGAGACGCTCGGCTCGGTGACGGTGATCTGCTCGGACAAGACCGGCACGCTCACCCGCAACGAGATGACCGTGCAGCGCATCATCACCGCCGCGCAGGTATTCGACGTCAGCGGCAGCGGCTATGCGCCGCACGGCGGTTTCTCGATCGCCGGGCGCGAGGTGTTCGTCGCGGACTATCCGGAACTGGCGGAGCTGGGGCGCGCCGCGCTGTTGTGCAACGATGCCGAACTGCACGCGCATCCCTCTGCCGGCGCAGGCTGGCATATCGATGGCGACCCGACCGAAGGCGCGCTGCTCGCGCTGGCCGGCAAGACCGGACTCGACATCGCATTCGAGCGCGAAGCGTTGCACCGCACCGATCTGATTCCGTTCGAATCACAGCACCGCTTCATGGCGACGCTGCACCACGATCTCGAAGGCCACGGCTTCATTTTCCTCAAGGGCGCACCGGAACGGGTGCTGGAAGTATGCCAGGACGAGCGGGCGAACGGCGAAGATCGCACGCTACGCTACAACTACTGGCAAGCGGCGATGCAGGATGCCGCACGCCAGGGCCTGCGCCTGCTTGCCGTGGCGATGCGCCCGGTCGCCGGCAAGCAACATGACCTCAGCCTGGCCGACGTGCGGAGCGGGTTTTCGCTGCTCGGGGTATTCGGTATCGGCGACCCGCCGCGCGACGAGGCGTTGCGCGCCGTCGCGCGCTGCCGCAGTGCTGGTATCGCCGTGAAAATGATTACCGGCGACCATCTCGATACCGCATGCGCGATCGGCGCACGCTTCGGACTCAGGCCGGACAACGCGCTGACCGGCGCAGAGATCGAAAATATGGATGCAGCCACACTGCGCATCGCCATCGCCGAAGCCGATATCTTCGCCCGCGCCAGCCCCGAGCACAAGCTTGCGCTGGTCGAAGCGTTGCAGGCCAACGGTGCAGTGGTAGCAATGACCGGCGACGGCGTGAACGACGCCCCCGCATTGAAGCGTGCCGATATCGGCGTGGCGATGGGCCGCAAAGGCACCGAGGCGGCGCGGGAAGCCGCCGGAATGGTGCTGGCCGACGACAACTTCGCCTCGATCGATGCCGCCGTTGAGGAAGGGCGCACCGTTTACGACAACCTGAAAAAATCCATCGTATTCATCCTGCCGACCAACGGCGGCGAAGCGGCGGTCATCGTCGCGGCAATTTTCCTCGGCCTGACCTTGCCGATCACGCCGGTGCAAATCCTGTGGGTGAACATGGTTACTGCCGTCACGCTATCGCTGGCGATCTCCTTTGAGCCGGCCGAAGCCGATGTGATGCGCCGCCCCCCGCGAGACATTGCCGAACCGCTGCTCAGCGGCTTTTTGTTATGGCGCGTGTTCTTCGTATCCTGCTTGATGGTCGCCGGCGCGCTGGGCTTTTTCCTCTGGGAACAGGCGCGTGGCGAGAGCGTCGAGGTTGCACGCACGGTGGCGGTGAATGCATTGGTGATGGGGGAAATCTTCTACCTGTTCAACTGCCGCTTCCTGCTCACGCCATCGCACGGCCTGCGCAACTTTACCGAATCGCGCCCGGTGCTGATCTCGATAGGCGCCGTCGCGGCATTGCAGGCGCTGTTCACTTACCTGCCGTTATTCCAGAAGCTGTTTGGTACCGTCGCGATCGATGCGCTGGCGTGGTGGCGCATCCTGCTGTTTGGCGTAGCGCTGTTTGTCATCGTGGAGATTGAAAAAGCGGGCCTGCGCCGATGGGGCAGGCAATAAATCTCAAATATAGAAAAAGGTTTTTAACCTGCCAATCAATACAGAAGGCTATATTCGCGGTTGCTGCGCCGATCACCAGTGCTTGGCAATCGGTGCGGTGCTGGGCGATTGAAACACCTTGCGGTCTTCCAGCCGGATCGCGGTGAGCGGGCCGCCCCACAGGCATCCGGTATCCAGCGCAATGACGTTGTCCCTGATGATCAGCCCCAGCGCCGACCAATGCCCGAAGATCACCGTCGCCGCGCGGCTGGCACGCCCTGGAATCTCATACCATGCGCGGTAACCGGCGGGGATATTGTGGTATTCCCCCTTGAACCTGAATTCCATCTCGCCATCATCGGTGCAGATGCGCATCCTGGTCAGTGCATTGGTGATCATGCGCAACCGTTTATAGCCGGTCAGGTCCTCGCTCCAGACCTTGGGTTGATTGCCGTACATGTGCGCGAAGAATTTTGCATGGTCGCCGCCGCGCAATACCGCTTCGACTTCATGCGCCAGCTCCACAGCCTGCCCGATCGTCCAACCCGGCAACAGCCCGGCATGCACCAGCGCAAAATTACCCTCGACATGCAGCAAGCGCTGATGGCGCAGCCAGTGCAGCAATTCATCGCGGTCCGGCGCGCCGAGAACCTCGTCCAGCGTATCGCTGCGGCTCAGGCTGGCTGCGCCTTCCGCGACGGCGAGCAGGTGCAGGTCGTGGTTGCCCAGCACGGTGATCGCGGCATCGCCCAGTGATTTGACCAGGCGTAATACCGCCAGAGAGCCCGGCCCGCGGTTGACCAGGTCGCCCACCAGCCAGAGCCGATCCCGCCCCGCATCGAAATCGATGATCTCCAGCAGCCGCACCAGTTCGGCATGGCAACCCTGCACATCGCCCACCGCATAAATCGCCATCGCATTTTTATCCGCCGTGTTTGCCTGTAAAATAGCGTACCAGATTTTTGCCGGCCTTGTTGTTGGGGCCGGTTTTTTTAACCGGTGCGCACCCTGAACAGGCCGCACCACCCACACCATAACGGAGAATGGCAACATGACTGAACTGATCAAGACCGACATCAAAACAGGCGAAGGCGCAGAGGCAAACGCCGGGCATGAAGTGGCCGTGCATTACACCGGCTGGCTCTACGACGAAGCAGCTCCCGACCACAAGGGCAGCAAATTCGACAGCTCGCGCGACCGCGGCATGCCGTTCGAATTTCCGCTCGGCGAGGGCCACGTCATCAAGGGTTGGGATCAGGGCGTCGAAGGCATGAAGGTGGGCGGACAGCGCACGCTGGTCATCCCGGCAAATCTTGGCTATGGCGCACGCGGTGCGGGCGGCGTGATCCCGCCGAATGCGACGCTGGTGTTCGATGTGGAATTGCTGGATATTCGCTAAAAGATGCACCTGGCTGTCTGCGGCATGTTGGTCGTGTGATTTAAAAATCCCCCCACAGGGTTTGCAATGCGGCCAAGCCGGCCACGGCGGCGGTTTCGGTGCGCAGCACGCGCGCTCCGATACGGATTGCGCTAAAGCCGCAATGCAGTGCGGCTTCGCTTTCCGGCTGGGAAAAGCCGCCTTCCGCGCCAATCAGCAACGTGATTTTGCCCGGCGGTTTCGGGTGGCTGTGCAGCGTGGCCGCCCCGCCCGGCAGCAGGATGAATTTCGCATCGGGCAGCGCCTTCGTTTGTTGCAGCCACGCCATGATGTCCAGCGGGGCATGAATCACCGGCAGCACATTGCGCCCGCATTGTTCGCAGGCGGAGATGGCGACCTGTTGCCAGTGTTCGAGCCGCTTGGCGGTGCGTTCGGCAGAAAGTCTGGCGACGCTGCGTTCGGTATCGAGCGGCTGGATTTCCGCGACGCCCAGCTCGGTGGCTTTCTGGATCACCCAGTCCATTTTTTCGCTGCTCGACATCGCTTGCGCCAGTGTTACCCGTAGCGGCGACTCGCGGTCGACAGGCACTGCGCCGATGTCGCCGACAGTCACGCGCTTGCCGCCGATTGCGGAAATCACGCCGCTATATTCATTGCCGCTGCCGTCAAAAATTTCCACACGGTTTCCTTCGCGCAAACGCAGCACGCGCGCGGCATGATGGGCGGCGTCCGCAGGCAGGTCGAATGAGCCGCTGGACGGCACTGGGGGCGGGCAATAAAAACGTGGCATGGGCTAAGGGCTCGTTAATAGATAACTGTAACATACGTTGCCGCGTATTCGGGATGGATGCAAGGCGCGAAGCGCGGCGAATGGTTGTTCCATTCGCAAGCTCCGCAACGCCGCAGACGCCAGAATACGCGGTAACCCTCCGGGCTGGGGTCGCTTTGGGCGCATCCCGGTGTTGCGAGCCGCTTGTTGTGAACGACACAACCGCGCGTCTCGCGCCTTGGGCTGCATCCCAAAGCGACCCCAGCGTATGTCACAGTTATCTATTAACGAGCCCTTAGGCGCAAATCAATGGAGGTGTCGGCGTGATAATATAACGCCTCGAAAATTTTGTCGGGAATTTGTCATGGTAAGTTTGCAACCGCCGTTATGCGATTTTGGCTGGAAGGCGCGTGATTTCGATCTGCCCGGTGTGGATGGACAGCGTTATAACCTGGACAGGGCGCGCGGCAAGAATGGTCTGCTGGTAATGTTCATCTGCAATCACTGCCCGTATGTGAAGTCGATCCGCGACCGCATCATCCGCGATACGCGCGAACTGCAACAGCATGGCATCAATAGTATCGCCATCATGTCCAACGATATGGCCGAGTATGCCGAAGATTCGTTCGAAAACATGAAGCTCGTCGCGCAACAATACGGCTACCCGTTTCCTTATGTGCTGGACGGAACGCAGCAGATCGCCAGAGACTACGGCGCGGTGTGCACCCCCGATTTCTTCGGCTTCAACGCCAACCTTGAGTTGCAATATCGCGGCCGGCTGGATGCTTCGCGCAAGGAGGCCGTTGCGGAGGCGCCGCGCGATTTGTTCGATGCGATGCTGCAGGTGGCACGCACCGGCCAGGGGCCGCGCGAGCAGATTGCCAGCATGGGTTGTTCCATCAAATGGAAAAACGCAGCATGACACGGGTTGCCAAACGCAGCATGAGCGCGCTGCTCAAGGCAGTGGTTGCGGCAGTCAAGCTGGTGGCGGCGGAAGAGATCATGCCACGCTATCTCAAGGTGGCGCACCAGCGCAAAAGCGACGGCAGTCTGTGCACCGAGGCGGACACCGCCACCCAGCGCGCGCTCACCAAAAAGCTGCAAGCGATTCTTGACGTGCCGGTATTGGGCGAGGAGATGAGTGCCGATGAACAGCATGCGATCTGGCAATCCGGCAATGCCGGGATGTGGTGCATCGACCCGATCGACGGCACATCAAATTTTGTGCGCGGCCTGCCCTATTTTGCGGTATCGGTCGCCTTGATGCGCGAAGGCAAAAGCGTGCTGGCGGTCGTGTACGACCCGGTTGCCGACGAGGTTTTTGCCGCCGAATCGGGCAAGGGTGCATTCCTGAATGGCGAAAAACTGGTTGGCCGCGAAGTGGCCGACTCGCTGGAACATGCCCTGGCAAGCGTGGATATGAAACGCCTCGGCGTGAATCTGGTGACGCAACTTGCCGCGCATCCGCCTTATTTTTCGCAGCGCAACTTTGGCGCCAGCACGCTGGATTGGTGCTATACCGCAGCGGGGCGCTATGACGTGTATTTGCACGGCGGCCAAAAATTGTGGGACTACGCCGCCGGCTCGCTGGTGATGCAGGAAGCGGGCGGCAACGCGTGCTGCCTGGAATTCGATGATTTTTCCCGGGGCGACATGTGGCAGCGTTCGGTGATCGCGGCGCTGGATGCCCGCCTGTTTGACGAATGGAAAAACTGGATACGTGCACGGCAATAACGGCTATTGAATCATCGAAGCATGATTTGGCCCACCACGAAAGGCGGCAAGCGTGAAGATATTGATACTGGGGGCGGGGCAGGTCGGCTCGACGGTGGCCGAAAGCCTGGTTGGCGAGGCCAACGACATCACCATCGTCGATACCGATGCGGATAAGCTGCGTCTGCTGCAAGACCGTTTCGATCTGCGCACCCTGAGGGGCAATGCCTCCCACCCTTCGGTGCTGGAACAGGCGGGCATTGCGGACGCCGACATGTTGCTGGCGGTCACGCAAAGCGATGAGGTCAATATGGTGGCCTGCAAACTGGCCGCCAGCCTGTATAACACACCAACCAGAATCGCGCGCATTCGCGCCGCCGACTATCTGGATCATCCGGAGATATTCAGCGCGGATAATTTTTGTGTCGATTTTTCGATCTGCCCCGAGCAGATCATGACCGATTACATCCGCAAGCTGATCGAATTCCCGGAAGCGTTGCAAGTGCTGGAATTTGCCGGCGGGCGCGTGTCATTGGTGGCGGTGAAGGCGTTCGAGGGCGGCCCGCTGGTGGGCAATCCGCTGAATTACATGCGCAAGCACATTCCGCAAGTTGATACGCGCGTTGCCGCGATTTTCCGCCAGGATCGCCCGATCATCCCGGAAGGCGATACGGTAATCGAGGCGGGCGACGAAATCTTTTTCATTGCCGCAACCGGAAATATCCGCGCCGTGCTGAAAGAGCTGCGCCGCATGGACAGGCCGACCAAGCGCGTGATGATCATGGGTGGCGGCAACATCGGGCGCCGCCTGGCGCTGTCGCTGGAGCGCGACTACCAGGTCAAAATTATCGATCACAACAAGAAATCCTGCGGGCAACTGGCCGGTGAACTGAAGCATACGCTGGTGTTGTGCGGCGATGGCACCGACGAAAAGCTGCTGGCTTCCGAACATGTGGCCGATGTGGATGTATTTTGCGCGCTGACCAATGATGACGAAAACAACATCATGTCCGCGTTGCTGGCCAAGCGTGAAGGCGCACGCAAGGTAATCGCGCTGATCAACCGCAGCGCCTACGTCGATTTGGTGCAAGGCGGCAAGATCGACATTGCGTTGTCGCCCGCGTATGTCACTATTGGCCCATTGCTCGCTTATGTGCGCCAGGGCGATGTGGCGGTGGTGCATTCGCTGCGGCGCGGCGCGGCAGAAGCGCTGGAGCTGGTGGCGCACGGCGACCGCCAGTCTTCAAAAGTGGTGGGGCGGCGCATCGATGAAATCGATCTGCCCCAAGGGGCGACTATCGGCGCCATCGTGCGCGGCGATGAAGTCATCATGGGGCACCATGACCAATTGATCGAGTCGGATGATCATGTGATTGTATTCGTGATCAACAAACAGATGATCCGCAAGGTGGAAAAGCTTTTCCAGGTTGCGCCGGGATTCATTTGATGGCTTGTTTCCAGCCAGGCAGGTTGCTCACACAACAATCCATCGGGACGTTCCAATGCTGCGCGCACTGAACGTTGTTCATGTTCTGGGGCTGATGCTGGTGGTGTTCAGCACCACCTATCTGCTGCCTATTCTTGCCGCATGGATTTACGGCGATGGCACGCAAATCGATTTTGCGCTGGCAATGGCAATGACATTTGCGGCGGGTTGTTTGATGTGGCTGCTGACGCGCCGCTACAAAGGCGAGCTTTCGATCCGCCACGGGTACTTGCTGGTGGTGGCGATGTGGACCACGATGCCGGCGGTGGCGACCTTGCCGCTGTTGCTGGTGATGCCCGGCCTGTCATTTACCGATGCGTATTTCGAAACCATGTCCGGCATTACCACCACCGGCGCAACAGTGCTGACCGGGCTCGACACGTTGCCGCCCGCCATCAACCTGTGGCGTCACGAATTGAATTGGGTGGGCGGCATGGGCATCATCGTGCTGGCGGTGGCTGTCCTGCCGCTACTGGGGATTGGCGGGCGGCAATTGTTCAAGGCAGAAACGCCGGGCCCGATGAAGGATTCTGCGCTCACCCCGCGCATTACCGAAACGGCGCGCAACTTGTGGCTGGTATATGTCGCAATCACGATTGCCTGCATCGCTTCGTTGAAACTGGCCGGCATGTCCTGGCTGGATGCGGTGTGCCACGCCTTTTCGGCAATGGGGCTGGGCGGTTTTTCCACGCATGACGATAGCGTGGGCTATTTCAATTCGCCAGCCATCGAATTTGTGCTGATTGTATTCATGCTGCTGGCGGCGATGAACTTCGCCACGCATTTTCTGGCATGGCGCGAAAAAAGCCTGAAGCTCTATTTGCATGATACCGAAAGCATCGCGACGGTTTCAGTGATACTGGCGAGCTGTCTTGGTGTCGGCACGTTTCTGTGGTGGCAGGGCACTTACCCGGATTTCTGGGCGGCATTGCGCCACGCCAGCTTTAATCTGGTTTCGCTTGCGACCGACTGCGGCTTTGCCAGTGCGGATTTCGATAAGTGGCCGATGTTCGCGCCGTTATGGATGCTGTTCCTGAGCTGCATTTGCGCCAGTTCCGGCTCCACCGGCGGCGGCATCAAGATGATCCGCACCATGGTATTGTTCAAACAGGCCGGCCGCGAGTTTCTCAAATTGCTGCACCCGACCGTAGTGAACCCGATGAAAATCGGCGGGCAGGTGATAGCCAACAACATCGTATTTTCGGTGCTGGGTTTTATTTTCCTGTATTTCATGACTGTCGTGATGCTGACCTTTGCGCTGGTGATCAGCGGGCTGGATTTTATTTCCGCCTTCTCCGGGATAATTGCCTGCATCAACAATGCCGGGCCAGGGCTGGGTAAAGTCGGGCCGGCGAGCAATTTTGGCGTGCTGACGGATTTCCAGACCTGGGTATGCACGCTGGCGATGCTGGCAGGACGGCTGGAAATTTTTACCTTGCTGATTATTTTTACTCCGCGTTTCTGGCAGCGCTAGCCTGCCTGGCGCAAAAACGTTTCATAGTAAAATGCGAAGGTCAGACTTTCCATCACAGCATTTATTCCCATGAACCCGTTACTCGACTTTACCGGTCTGCCGCGCTTTGCGGAGATCAAGCCCGAACATGTCGCCCCGGCGATCGAACAGTTGCTGGCGGAAAACCGCGCGCTGATCGCACGGCTGCTGGCCGATAGCGCACCGCCGACCTGGCAGAATTTTGTCGTGCCGATGGAAGACGCCAACGAACGGCTGTCGCGCGCATGGGGGCCGGTCGGGCATTTGAACGCGGTGATGAACAGCCCGGAATTGCGCGAGGTGTATAACGCGACACTGCCTGCCATCACCCAGTATTACGCCGAACTTGGGCAAAATCTCGCGCTGTTCGAGAAATTCAAGGCGTTGCGCAACAGCGCTGAATTTGCAGGATTGAGCGCGGCGCGCAAGAAGATCATCGAGAACGAGCTGCGCGATTTCCGTCTCGGCGGCGCTGAACTGCCGGAGGACAAGAAGGCACGTTACCTGGAAATCCAGGAACGCCTGGCTGATCTGTCATCGCGCTTTTCCGACAACCTGCTCGACGCGACCAACGATTACACGCTGGTTATCGAGAACCGTGACGAGTTGAGCGGCCTGCCGGAAGATGTGTTGCAGGCGGCGCAGGAAGCCTGTCTTGAGCTTGTCGAAACGGCCGCACAAACGGCCAATAAATCAGGCTGGCTGTTTACTTTAAAAGCGCCGTCCTACCTGCCGGTGATGCAATACGCCAACAACCGCGCGTTGCGCGAAAAAATGTACCGTGCCTACGGCACGCGCGCCAGCGAATTCGGCAAGCCCGGCTGGGACAACACGCCGCTGATGGATGAGATTGTCAAATTGCGCGGCGAAGAGGCCGGGCTGCTGGGCTTTGCCAACTTTGGCGAATTGTCGCTGGCGAGCAAGATGGCGGATTCGCCGCAGCAGGTGGTCGAGTTCATGCGCGAGCTGGCGCAGCGCGCCCGCCCGTTTGCCGAAAAGGACTTGTCCGAGCTGCATGAATTTGCACGTGCCGAATTGGGATTACAGGAATTGCAGGCATGGGACATCGGCTATGCCAGCGAAAAGCTGCGCGAGCGGCGCTACGCCTTTTCCGACCAGGAGGTGAAACAGTATTTCCCGGAGGATGCGGTGCTGCCCGGCATGTTCAGGCTGGTTGAAACACTGTACGGCTTGCAGATCAAACCGGCCAGTGCGCCGCTTTGGCAT
>JAIELH010000021.1 GCA_019753125.1 Gallionellaceae bacterium
CGGCCTGGCCTGCGACGGCTACAAGCCGGTGGTGGCGATTTATTCGACCTTCCTGCAGCGTGCCTACGATCAACTGATCCACGACATTGCGATCCAGAATCTGCCGGTCGTGCTGGCAATCGACCGTGGCGGGCTGGTCGGCGCGGACGGCGCGACCCATGCGGGCAGCTTTGATCTTTCCTATATGCGCTGCATTCCCAACATGACGGTGATGGCGCCGTCTGACGAAAACGAATGCCGCCAGATGCTCTACACCGCCTTCCAGTTGAATACGCCGAGCGCGGTGCGCTACCCGCGCGGGCGCGGCCCCGGCGTGACGATCAGCGAGGCAATGCACGCCTTGCCGGTCGGCAAAGGCGAGTTGCGGCGCAGCGGACGCAAGGTGGCGATATTGTCGTTTGGCTCGATGCTGGCGCCCGCGCTGGCGGCTGCCGAACAACTGGACGCCAGCGTCGCCAACATGCGCTTCGTCAAGCCGCTGGACGCCGAACTGGTGTTGCGGCTGGCGCGCGAACATCAACTGCTGGTGACGGTTGAGGAAAATACCATACAGGGCGGGGCGGGCAGCGCGGTGGCGGAATGCCTGCAACAGCACGGCGTTGCGATACCGCTGCTGCAACTCGGTTTGCCGGACAGTTTTCTCGAACAGGGCGAGCACGCGCAGATGCTGGCCGATTGCGGCCTGGATGCCAACGGCCTGGTTGCCGCCATTAAACGGGCCGAGGAGCGGGAATCGAGGATCGAGCCGGGTGTTTTCCCTGATTCTCGCTCCTCGCTCACTGTTCCTTAATCTACAATCCTCCAATGAGAGAGGCTGTCATGAACGTCGCCGCAAAATCCCCGATCCCCGATGTGCAAAGCTCGGCCGATACCCGCCATCTGGCGATCAACCGGGTCGGCATCAAGGGCATCCGCCATCCGGTCAAGGTCAAAGACAAGAGCATCGGCGTGCAGCATACGATCGCCACGTTCAACATGTACGTGCACCTGCCGCACAACTTCAAAGGCACGCACATGTCGCGTTTCGTCGAGATACTCAACGAGCACGAGCGCGAGATTTCCGTGGAATCCTTCGAGAGCATCCTGCAGGAAATGGTGGTTCGCCTCGAAGCGCAGTCCGGCTACATCGAAATGAGCTTCCCGTATTTCGTCAACAAAACCGCGCCGGTTTCCGGCGTGCAAAGCCTGCTGGATTACGACGTCACGTTGATCGGCGAAACGGTCGACGGCAAAGTGCGCGTCACGATGAAAGTGGTCGTGCCGGTCACCAGCCTGTGCCCGTGCTCCAAGAAAATATCCGATCGCGGCGCGCACAACCAGCGTTCCCACGTCACGCTCACGCTGCGCACCAACCGCTTCGTCTGGATCGAAGATGTGGTGCGGATCGCCGAGGAGCAGGCATCCTGCGAACTGTTCGGGTTGCTGAAGCGCCCGGACGAAAAATACGTCACCGAACGGGCGTACGACAACCCCAAATTCGTCGAGGACATGGTGCGCGATGTCGCGGCGGTGCTGAACGCCGACGAGCGCGTCGACGCCTTTGTCGTGGAATCGGAAAATTTTGAATCGATCCACAACCATTCCGCTTATGCGCTGATCGAACGCGACAAGACGCTGGGTTAATAATTTCTGTCGAAGTTGGTCATGGCTATTTCTGCCAGCCGCTGGTTTCGAGCGCCACTGCCGCAGAACTTATCCGTGTGCTGGCCTACCCAAAATTCAAACTTGCTGGGGAAGAACAGCAAGAGTTGCTGGCCGACTATCTGCCTTACTGCGCCACGGTGCGCATGCCCGCCAAGCTGCCCGCAACGCCAGTTTGCCGCGACAAATTCGACATGCCGTTTCTGCAACTCGCAGTCGCGGGCAAAGCGGACTATCTGGTTGCTGGACCGCCGATCAATTCATGAAAACGCTCAACCCATGGCCACACCCGACATCACAGGCAAACTCTGGAACCTGTGCAACGCCCTCAAGGGCGACGGCGTCACCCCGTAGCCGCACTTCACCAAGAGTGTTATTCGCCACGCTTTCTCCGGCCTGTCACGGATTCACCGCCGACGCCCCAATTGTCGGTTTCAATTTCATCGATGACCACCACGGTGGTTTTTGGATTCTTCCCCAGAACATCAACCAATAGCTGGGTCGCACCCTGGATCAGCCTGGCCTTTTGTTCGGGTGTTGCGCCTTCTCTGGTGATTTTGATATTGACGTAGGGCATAAGATTTCCTTGGGTCGAAAATTGAAAAAATTTCAAGGGGCTGCTCAGTAGTTTTTATTCAGGTTTCCGCCGAATTGACTGAAGCTGGTTATGACTGATTTGCCGCCGACCTGGGGAGCCAGCTCCTTTCTTTGGGTGGCATAGACAGTCATCGCCACGCTCTCATTGTCGTAGATGGCCATTGGCACATATCCATCGCCAATCATCTCGCGGATTATGCCCCGGACGATTTCATGCGCTTTTGCGTCTTCTTCCTGCATGGACACTTCTTGCTTGCCGTGCAATACGATATGCAGGCAGTCTGGCAGGCAATTGCCGGCCTTGATTTTTGCAATGGCGGTCACCGAAAGTTTTTGCCCCCATTGCTCCGGGATTTGATAGTAATGAAAAACTGCATGCGCGAATTTTTTTGCGTCGGCAACATCGGGGCAGCTTATATAAAATATGTGTTGCAGATTTGTTGTCGAGAAGCCTACTTCATAGGTTTCAATATTTTGTTCGGTCGTCATTTTTTACCTTTGTGTTGCTGCAAGGCGCAAGTCTGCATGATGCATGCTGATTGGCTCTGGTTTTACAAATCCGGCAGGCCGCCGGAAGGAATGGTGGCTTGTTGTTTGCGGCGGCAATTATAACTCATCGGCTACTGCCATCGACTGTCGGGGGCGCGCGGCGTTTCCGCTATAATTCGGCGCGTACATCGCTACTACACCCGGTTTCTGTATATGTCCGTCATTCAACTGCTCCCTGATCTGCTCATCAATCAAATCGCCGCCGGCGAAGTGATCGAGCGCCCCGCTTCGGCGCTCAAGGAGTTGCTGGAGAACAGCCTGGATGCGGGGGCAACGGACATCGCGGTGCAGATCGAAGGCGGCGGTGTCAAGCTGTTGCGCGTGCGCGACAACGGCAAGGGCATCGCCAAGGATCAGTTGGCGCTGGCGCTGATGCGCCACGCCACCAGCAAGATCGCTTCGCTGGACGATTTGCAGCGCGTCGCCAGCATGGGGTTTCGCGGCGAGGCGCTGGCGAGCATGGCGGCGGTGGCGCATCTGTCCCTCACCAGCCGCACCGTACACGAGGCGCACGGCTGGAAAGTCGATGCGCTCAACGGCGTCATCGGCGAACCCGCGCCGGCCAGCCATGCGCCGGGCATCACCGTGGAAATGCGCGAGCTGTATTTCAATACTCCGGCGCGGCGCAAATTCCTGAGATCGGAAGCCACCGAATTCGCGCACTGTGAAGAAACGTTCAAGCGCATCGCGCTGTCGCGCCCCGATGTGGCTTTTTCGCTGCAACACAACGGGCGCACGGTATGGCAATTGCCTGCGATTCAAGACCGGCAATCCGTGTTGAAGCGCGTCGCGGCGCTGCTTGGCGATGAGTTCGGCCAGGCGGCCGTGCCGGTTGCGCGCCAGGCGGCCGAGCTTTCGCTGCAAGGCTTGGCGGCGCTCCCGGCCTATTCGCGCGGCAGCCGCGATGCGCAATATTTTTTCGTCAACGGGCGCTTCGTGCGCGACAAGGTCGCCAGCCATGCGCTGCGCCAGGCCTATCAGGATATCCTGCATCACCAGCGCCATCCCGCCTTCGTGCTGTTTCTGGACATGCCGCCGGAGCAGGTGGATGTGAACGTGCATCCGGCCAAGAGCGAAGTGCGCTTCCGCGAGAGCCAAGGGATACACCAGTTTATCTTTCACACGCTGCAACAGGCGCTTGCGGTTCCAGCCAGCGGGCAAGAAACACGGGCGCCCGAGCCACAACGCCCCACACCATACATCCCGACGCAACAATCCATGCGCCTTGGCGTTGCCGAAAGGGAAGCGGCATATCGGTTGTGGGAAATGCAGACAGAGAAGGGAGAAGAGGGAAGGGAGAAGGGTGATGCACCTTCCGCTTTTGACGTTTCCCTTCCCCCTTCCCCCTTCCCCCTTCACGATGTTGCTCCTCCGCTCGGTTTCGCTCTCGCCCAGCTCTCCGGCACCTACATCCTCGCGCAGAACACGCAAGGCCTGATCGTCGTCGATATGCACGCCGCGCACGAACGCATCGTCTATGAACGGCTCAAGACCTCACTGGACACCGAACGGCTCGCCACCCAGCCGCTGCTGATCCCGGTAAGCTTCCATGCCAGCGCGCTCGAAGTTGCCACGGTCGAGGCCGAACAGGACGCGCTCAACACGCTGGGCTTCGACATTGCGCCGCTGTCGCCCAACACCCTCGCAGTGCGCGCGATGCCGGCGCTGCTCAGGCAGCCCGAGGCGGAAGCCGCCGCGCGCGACGTGATCGACGAACTGGGCGAATTCGGTGCGAGCCGCGTCCTGACCGAACGGCGCAATGAGCTGCTCGCCACGCTTGCCTGCCACGGCGCGGTGCGCGCCAACCGCATCCTCAGCATCACCGAGATGAACGCGCTGCTGCGCGAAATGGAACAGACCGAACGCTCCGGCCAGTGCAACCACGGGCGGCCGACGTGGTTCCAGATTACGCTGGCGGAACTGGATGCGATGTTCATGCGAGGGAAATGACCTGTATCGCCTGAACATGCCCAAATCGGGTATCTTGATACCCGATTTGGGCATGGTCGATTATTCAAGCAACTCGCCTGCACTTGCCGATATAATCCGCACAACCAACGCAGCTACCCATCGAAAAATGCGCCCATCACTCGCCCTGCAAGCACACCGCCAAGCGATCCGCGAGATCGCGTTGCGCCATCGCGTGCGCAATGTTCGCGTATTCGGTTCTGCCTTGCATGGGAACGACACCGAGGCCAGCGACCTCGACCTGCTGGTCGAACCAACGGCGGAAACCACGCTGATGGACATCGCAAAAATTCAGGTCGAAGTGGCACATCTGCTCCATGTCAGCGTGGATGTGCTGACGCCAAATGCGCTGCCTGACAAATTCCGCGACCAGGTGATGGCGGAAGCCGTCGCGGTATGAGCAAAGCAGACCTCCTGCGCATACCGGACTATCTCGGCTACATCGTCGAGGCTATCGAACGTATCCACGAATATGTTTCGGATATGAACGAAGTGTCCTTCCTCGAAGACAGGAAGACCCAGGACGCCGTCATCCGCAACTTCGAAATCATCGGCGAAGCGGCACGCAACATCGAACGCCATCATGCGCAATTTGCCGCAGCTCACCCGGAAGTGCCCTGGTCAGTCATTTACACCATGCGCAATCGCGTCGCGCATGGCTACTTCACGGTTGACCTGGGAATCGTCTGGAAAACGATACACACTGACTTGATCGAACTGCACGCGCAAATCCGCAAGCTGCTCGAACAAGCTGGTTAGACTTCTGCGAACCATTCCGCAGTGCGCGCCAACCGAACCATGAGCATCACCGAGATGAACACGCTGCTGCGCGAGATGGAACAGACCGAACGCTTCGGGCAGTGCAATCACGGGCGACCGACCCGGTTCCAGATTACGCTGGACGAACTGGATGCGATGTTTATGCGGGGAAAGTAAAGATATGGGAAACGAAGACCACAAAGACAAAACATCCAGAGGAAACTCCAGTCAATTTTTCGTTGCGGGGGAATTGTGTCGCAGAGGATATGTAGCCGTTGTAACACTAGGCAACACACCAAATACGGACATCCTGTGTAGCAATAAGGCAGGCACCCAATTCGTCCATATCCAAGTAAAAACATTTCTCCCTGGCAATAGAACATGTAGCGTTGGCCTGAAAGCCACCAAGGACTTTGGAAAAAACTTCTTTTGGATTCTTGCGGGCATTCCAGAGCCAAACTCCTCCGCGCCCTTTGAGTATTTCATCATTCCGAGTTCTGACATGGCTAAAAACGTCAAACAAGCCCATGAGCTTTGGCTAAGTCAGGAGGGGAAAAATGGACATCAACGTAAAGATAGTGCAGTAAGAACAGTACATATTCCTCCGTATAAGTCATATTCCGGCTGGGATATTGAGGCCTATCGAAACCGCTGGGACTTGATTGACGATCTTCTCTCCAAGTGACTGATAGTTGAAAAAGTCTAATTCAACAGTCCGCATCGCCTTCGCCAGCTTTATCGGCACCGCCATCGAGTTCTACGATTTCTACATCTACGGCCTCGCGGTGGCGATGGTGATCGGGCCGGTGTTTTTTCCCGGCAGCGACCCGGCTGCGCAGGCGCTGAATGCGTTCCTGACGTTCGGCATCGCGTTCCTCGCGCGGCCGCTCGGCGCGTTGCTGTTCGGGCATTTCGGCGACCGCATCGGGCGCAAGACGACGCTGGTTGCGTCGCTGCTGGTGATGGGCATTTCCACGATGTTGATCGGCGTGCTGCCCGGCCACGATATGATCGGTTGGGCCGCACCTGCGCTGCTGTGCCTGCTGCGCTTCGGCCAGGGCATCGGCCTCGGCGGCGAATGGGGCGGCGCGGCGTTGCTGGCGGCGGAGTATGCGCCCAAGGGCAGGCGCGGCTGGTTCGGCATGTTCCCTCAGCTTGGGCCGCCGGTCGGCTTCCTGTTTGCGGTCGGCAGCTTTTTGCTGCTGTCGCAGTGGCTCGACGATGCGCAATTCCGTGCGTGGGGCTGGCGCATTCCGTTTCTTGCCAGTGCCGCGCTGGTGATCGTCGGCCTGTATGTGAGGCTCAGGCTCACCGAGACGCCGGTGTTCGCCAAAGCCATGTCAGTACACCAACCAGTGAAGCTGCCGCTGGCAGAATTGTTCAGACATCACGCAAAGCCGCTGCTGCTGGGCGCATTGGCGATGGTGGTGTGTTATGCGCTGTTCTATATCTCCACGGTGTTCAGCTTGAGCTACGGCGTTACCACACTCGGCATCCCGCGCCCGCAATTCCTGACGATGCTGTGTGTTGCCGTCGTCTTCATGGCTGCGGCCACGCCGCTTGCCGCCATCGCGGGTGACTGCTACGGCCGCCGCCCGGTGTTGCTCGTTGCGGGCAGTGCGGCATTGCTGTCCGGCTTCCTGCTTGCGCCGATGCTCGGCAGCGGCTCGCCGTTTCAAATCACCGCGTTTCTCTCGATTGAACTGTTCCTGATGGGTGCAACGTTCGCGCCGATGGGCGCGCTGCTGCCGGAATTGTTTCCGACCGGAGTGCGCTACACCGGCGCAGGCGCAGCCTACAATCTGGGAGGTATCCTCGGCGCGTCGCTGGCACCCTATCTCGCACAACAACTGGTGCTGCACGGCGGCCTCGCCTGGGTCGGCGGCTATGTATCCATCGCAGCGGCGATCAGTTTGCTTGCTGTGCTGATGATGTCCGAGACGAGAGACCGGGAGTTAGCATGAATACCTTTTCTCGATCCTCGATCCCCGATCCTCAA
Source organism: Gallionellaceae bacterium (assembly GCA_019753125.1). GTDB lineage: Bacteria > Pseudomonadota > Gammaproteobacteria > Burkholderiales > Gallionellaceae > Gallionella. Next base: position 7,514 of record JAIELH010000021.1, read on the forward strand.
TCCTCAAAAAAATTGCCTCCAGCTATTTTTTTGATGGGGCCTACCGCCAGCGGCAAGACCGATGTTGCGGTGGAGCTTGCGCAAAGCTTGCCGGTGGAGATCATCAGCGTGGATTCCGCGCTGGTATATCGTGGCATGGACATCGGCACCGCCAAGCCGGATGCCGCCACGCTTGCCCGTGCGCCGCATCACCTGATCGATATCCGCGATCCCACCGAAGCCTATTCCGCCGCAGCGTTCTGCCACGATGCGCTGCACCTGATGCAGGACATCACGCGGCGCGGCAGAATACCGCTACTGGTGGGCGGCACGATGCTGTATTTCAAGGCGCTGCGCGAAGGGTTGAGCCAGTTGCCGGAGGCCGATGCCGCCGTGCGCGCCGAGCTCGATGCGGAAACCGCAAGGCATGGCATCCAGTATCTGCACCATCAACTCGCGCAGGTAGATGCGGAAACCGCCGCACGTCTGGCGCCCGGCGATACCCAGCGCATCCAGCGCGCGCTGGAGATTTACCGGCTGTCCGGGCGGCCGATGTCGGAGCTGCTCCGGCAGCAGACGAGTGTCGAACTGCCTTACCGCGTTCTGCCGCTTGCGCTGATACCCGGCGAGCGCAGCGTGCTGCATCAGCGCATCGCCCTCCGCTTCGGGAAAATGCTCGAACAAGGTCTGGTCGAGGAATTGCACGGTTTGCGGCAACGCTATGACTTGCACCCGGATTTGCCGTCGATGCGCTGCGTTGGCTATCGTCAGGCCTGGCAATTCATCGAGGGCGAAATCAGCGCGGCGCAACTGCTGGAAACCGGCACTGCGGCCACCCGCCAGCTCGCCAAACGGCAGCTCACCTGGCTGCGTTCCATGCCGGACAACATTAAAATCGACCGTTTTTCCGGCAGTTTCATGCAACAGGTTTATGAGATGTTGCAGCCATTTATGCGCTCATAGGGCGCATGTTTGTATTCCAATTGGCCGCTTGCTGCGTTAAAGTCATCGGTGCCGTAGACAACCATTGTGTATCGACCGGCCTGAAGCGAACTTCCCGGCATGACGGGAAATATTTTTTTACATTACTTACATCAAGGGGAATGGCATGAAAAAATTGATAGCATTGGCTTGTCTGGGTTTCGCATTCACTGTTTCCGCTCCTGCTTTCGCTGCTGGCGAGAAGATGAAGGGCTGTAACAAGGAGGCGACGGGCATGAAGGGCGATGAACGCAAGGCGTTCATGAAGAAGTGCCTGTCCAAGGATTATGAATTGAAGGCAGACGCCGCAAAGCCGGCAGCTCCGGCAACTCCAGCCACTGCGGCAAAACCGGCAGCACCAGCAACACCGGCAGCTGCGGCAACCCAGCAGGACAAGATGAAGGTATGCAACGCAGAAGCCAAGACCAAGGCGTTGCAGGGGACTGATCGCAAGCTATTCATGAGCGCCTGTCTGAAGAAATAGCATTATTAGACTGCCCAATGAGAAGCGCGCCGCAAGGCGCGTTTCTCGTTAGTGCCCAAAAAATCCGCAGTGTATAATCTACGCTCTTTTGCGCGGCTATGGACGCGCCCCAATCCTTGTATGACTGCATGATCAAAAAATTCCTCAAACGCGTATTCCGTAAATCGGCAAAAACCAGAACGGCAGGCAATGCGCAGGTGATTCCGTTCGACTTGCATGGCGTGGCGCGCGAGCAGATCAGCTACGGCGCTCAAAAAGTCACCGATGGCTTGCAGGCGGCGGGTTATCAGGCCTACGTGGTGGGCGGTGCGGTGCGCGACCTGTTGCTGGGCTGCACACCCAAGGATTTTGATGTGGCGACCGACGCGACGCCCGAGGAGGTGCGCCGCGTGTTTCGCCGCTCGCGCATCATCGGGCGGCGTTTCCAGATCGTGCATGTGATGTTCGGTGAGGAGGTGGTCGAGGTTTCCACATTCCGCAGCCTGATCGAGGCCGAAGATGCGCAGACCGACGAGCATGGCCGGCTGTTGCGCGACAATCAGTTCGGTGACCAGGAGCAGGATGCGGCGCGGCGCGATTTCACCGCCAACGCGCTGTTCTATGATCCGTCCACGCAGGAGATTCACGACTTTCACAACGGCTATGCTGATACCCGCAAGCATCTGTTGCGCATGATCGGCGCCCCGGAAGTGCGTTACCGCGAAGACCCGGTGCGGATGCTGCGCGCGGTGCGCCTGTCCGCGAAACTGGGCATGCAGCTCGATGCCGCAACCGCCGCGCCGATCGCCGCAATGAAGGATTTGCTCGATAACGTGCCGCAGGCGCGTTTGCTCGATGAAGTGTTGAAGATGCTGCTGTCCGGCCATTCGGTGGAGTGCATCCAGCAATTGCGCAAGATGAATTTGCATCATGGCTTGCTGCCGTTGCTGGATGTGATTCTGGAACAGCCGATGGGCGAGAAATTCGTGATGCTGGCATTGCGCAATACCGATGAGCGCCTCAGCCAAGGCAAGACGGTGTCACCGGCGTTCCTGTTCGCCGCGTTATTGTGGCATGAAGTGCTGGCCGCCTGGAACCTGCGGGTGCGGCAGGGCGAGCGTCCGGTGGGCGCGATGCACGCGGCGATGGATGAGGTGCTGTCCAGACAGAAGGCGCAACTCGCGATCCCGCACCGCCATGATGCGGTGATGAAGGAAATCTGGCTGCTGCAGCAGCGTTTCGAGCAGCGCGCCGGGCAGCGTCCGTTCCGCTTGCTGGAACAGCCGCGCTTCCGTGCCGGGTTCGATTTCCTGCTGCTGCGTTGCGCCAGCGGCGAAGTGGACGAGCAGCTCGGGCTGTGGTGGGATGAATTTCAGGACGCCAGCATCGAGCGCCGCACCGAGATGCTGCAACCGGAGCAGGCCGGGGACAAGAAGCGCCGCCGCAGGCCGCGCAAGAAACCGCAGGCGGTTGCGCCGGGCGAGCCGCCAGTTTGATGCTGCATACTGCCTTCATCGGGCTGGGCAGCAACCTGGAAGACCCGTGCAGCCAGTTGCGCCGCGCTTTCGACGATCTCGCCGGGTTGCCGGACACACGGCTTGTTGCGCATTCTTCGCTGTATCGCAGCGCGCCGCTGGGCTTTGCGGAGCAGCCGGATTTCATCAATGCGGTGGCGAAGATCGAGACGGCTTTGACGCCGCAAGCCTTGTTGCAAGCGCTGTTGCAAATCGAACACCGGCATGGCCGCGAGCGCACATTCCGCAACGCGCCGCGCACGCTGGACCTGGATGTGCTGCTGTATGGCGATATGCAACTGCATGAGCATGGCCTGACGATTCCGCATCCGCAGATGCATTTGCGCGCCTTCGTGCTGAAGCCGCTGCTGGAGATTGCGCCGGACGTGCCCATACCCGGCATGGGGCAGGCCAAAGCCGCGTTGGACAGATGCGATGGCCAGGTGCTGGAAGTTGTTTCCGAACCGATTTTATAGGCGGGGGGTTGGATGCGAACGACATTGACCACATTGCAAACGATGCACGGCAAGGGTGAAAAAATCGCCGTGCTGACCTGCTATGACGCAAGCTTTGCCGCGCTGCTCGAAGCGCAGGGCGTGGATGTGCTGCTGGTCGGTGATTCGCTCGGCATGGTGTTGCAGGGGCATGAAACCACATTGCCGGTGACGCTGGACGATATGGTTTACCACACCGCCTGTGTGGCGCGCGGTTCGAAGCAGGCGTTCATCGTCGCCGACATGCCGTTTGGCACCTTTCAGGTCAGCCCGGAAAAAACTTTTGAACATGCTGCACGTTTGATGGCGGCGGGTGCGCAGATGGTCAAGCTGGAAGGCGGCACGGCGATGGCCGGGACGGTGAGTTTTCTTACCGGGCGCGGCATCCCGGTATGCGGCCACCTGGGGTTGACCCCGCAATCGGTGCACCAGTTGGGCGGCTATCGCGTGCAAGGCAAGGAATCCGCCGCCGCACAAAAAATCTTGGCGGATGCCGCAGCACTCGAGCAGGCGGGCGCGGGGATGCTGGTGCTGGAAGCCATGCCCGCGTTGTTGGCGGCGGAAATCACCGCGCAACTTTCCATTCCCACGATCGGTATCGGTGCAGGCGCGGCGTGTTCCGGGCAGGTGCTGGTGCTGCATGACATGCTGGACATCTACCCCGGCAAGAAGCCGCGCTTCGTGAAGAATTACATGCAGGGTGCGGGCGGCATCGCAGATGCGGTGGCGAGCTATGTGGCCGAGGTTAAACAGGGCAGTTTCCCGGCGCGGGAGCATGGCTTCAAGTAGCCGGATATTCCGCTCCGGCCAGTCAGTCTTTCTCCAGCCAGTCCTGCAAAAATTCCCATTGTTCCAGCTCGCGCCCGGCGAGGTGATGCGGCAGGTCGAACAGCGATTTCCCCTCGAAGGCCGCGTTTACATACACCTGCGTCTCGCGCAGATAGGCCAGTATCGGCAGGTCGAGCGTGGACAGGAAATGTTCCAGCGCCCAAGCCGCTTTGGTGCGCATTTCCATGCGCATGCCGACTACGCCGATGTGGCATTTCCCTTTGCGCACCGCTTTTTCGTCGGCCAATAGTTGCAGGAAATCCCGGCTGGCTTGCAGATCGAACAGGGACGGTGCGACCGGCACGATGATCTTGTGCGCCAGCTTGATCGCATAAGCGAGGTTTTTGCCATGCAAGCCGGCGGGCGAATCGATCACCAGCCAGTCGTTGGAGCGGCCATGCTCTTTTTTTGAATTCAGCGCGTGTATTGGCGGCAGATCAGCCGGGCGTGTAGCGAGCCATAACGCGGAGGATTGTTGCCGGTCCAGGTCGAGCATCGCGACGCGCTGGCCCCGATTGGCCAAGTGTCCGGCGATGTTGATCGAAAGCGTGGTTTTGCCGCTGCCGCCTTTGGGGTTCGCAATCAGAACGGTTTTCATTTTTAGGGCGCCTCTATAATCATCTGGCATCGCCATCATGATGTTGTCAATTCCACATTTGCTTCATGATTCATTTTGGGCAGTAAATTGCCGTTTAACCCTGAATAACTGCCCGCCCCTCGGGTATAATCCGCGCCCATGTTGATTCTACGCGGACTTTATCCTTTTGACACCCGGCCTGTTGCGCTCACGATCGGAAATTTCGATGGTGTGCATATGGGCCATCAGGCATTGCTGAACGAGTTGCATGCGGTGGCCAAGGCGCGTGGCTTGCAAACGGCGGTGGTGATTTTCGAGCCGCATCCGCGCGAATTTTTTACGCCGCAACAGGCGCCGGCGCGGCTGACCAGCTTGCGCGAGAAGCTGGAATTGTTCGAGTCGATGGGCATCGCGCGCGTGCATGTGTGCCGCTTCAATACGCATCTTACGCAGATGAGCGCGGCGGATTTCATTCACGCGTTGCATGAGAAATTACTGGCCAAATTCGTGCTGATCGGCGACGACTTCCGCTTCGGCAGCGGGCGCGCCGGTGATTTTGGCCTGATGGAGAAGATCGGCTCGCAGCGGGGTTTCGAGGTGCGGGCGGTGCATACCGTGGCGCGCGACGGTGTGCGGATTTCCAGCACTGCGGTGCGCGCGGCATTGGCGGCGGGGCAGATGCGCACCGCGCAACATTACCTGGGGCGCCCCTATAGCATCAGCGGGCGGGTCATCCATGGCGACGGGATGGGCAAGAAGATCGGGTTCCCTACCGCGAACATCCAGTTGAAGCACAATCTGCCGCCGTTGACCGGTGTCTTCGTCGTGCAGGTGCATGCCGAGAATATGGGCGTGCTGCAAGGTGTGGCGAGCCTGGGTGTGCGCCCGACGTTGAAGAAGGATGCCAAACCGGTGCTGGAGGTGCATCTGTTCGAGTTTGCACAGCAGATTTACGGCAAGCATTTGCGTGTGGAGTTTTTGCAGAAACTGCGCGACGAAGGAAAGTTTCCGGATGTGGCGGCGCTGGTGCGGCAAATCACATCGGATGTGGACAAGGCAAAGCAATGGTTCAAACAACATGACTGATTACCCGAATGACTGATTACAAAGCCACCTTAAATCTCCCCGATACGGCCTTCCCGATGCGCGGCGATCTCGCCAGGCGCGAGCCGCAGATGGTCGCCAAATGGCAGGCGCAACAGCGCTACCAGAAGATACGCGCGGCCAAACAGGGCAAACCGAAATTCATCCTGCACGACGGCCCGCCGTATGCGAACGGCGATATTCACATCGGCCACGCGGTGAACAAGATACTCAAGGACATCATCATCAAGAGCAAGACGCTGTCCGGCTTCGATGCGCCCTATGTGCCGGGCTGGGATTGCCACGGCCTGCCGATCGAATTGCAGGTGGAAAAGAAGCACGGCAAGGCCATTCCGCCGTCGCAGTTCCGCGAGCTGTGCCGCGCCTATGCGCAGGAGCAGATCGAGCGCCAGAAAAAAGATTTCATCCGCCTCGGCGTGCTCGGCGATTGGGAGCATCCCTATCTGACGATGGATTTCAAGACCGAGGCCGACATTATCCGCGCGCTCGGCAGCATCCACGAGCGTGGCTATCTGTATCAGGGCTACAAGCCGGTCAACTGGTGCCTGGATTGCCAGTCGGCGCTGGCCGAGGCGGAAGTGGAATATGAAAACAAGACTTCGCCAGCGATCGATGTGGGTTTCGAAGTCAAAGACAGGCACGCACTGGAGAAAGCGTTTGGTGTATCGCTGCCGGGTGATGCGAAAGCGTATGCGGTGATCTGGACCACTACGCCGTGGACGTTGCCGGCGAACGAAGCGGTGAGCGTGCATCCCGAGTTTGAATATCGTTTGGTCAGGACTGAAAAAGGGTGTCTGCTGCTGGCCGCCGAATTGTTGGAAGGCTGCTTGCAGCGCTATCAGTTGAGCGGCGAGATCATCGGGCAATGCAACGGCGCGGCGCTTGACATGTTGCCGCTGCAACACCCGTTTTACGAGCGCATCGTGCCGGTCATCTGCGGCGACCATGTCACGCTGGAAGCGGGTACCGGCCTGGTGCATACCGCACCGGCGCACGGCTTGGACGATTACTTCGTCGGGCAGAAATACCATCTGCCGACCGATAATCCGGTCGGCGACGACGGCAAATTCATCGCCAACCTGCCGCTGGTCGGCGGCTTGTTCGTGTGGAAAGCCAACGATGTCGTGATCGAGGCGCTCAAAAATAGCGGTCATTTGCTGCACCTGGAAAAAGTGCAGCACAGCTATCCGCATTGCTGGCGCCACAAGACCCCGATCATTTTTCGCTCTACGCCACAGTGGTTTATCGGGATGGATTCCAGAGGACAGAGGACAGAGGGCAGAGGACAGAAGGCAGTAGATGCCTTGGTGCAGGAAAAGCGCGAGCACGGTGTTGCACAGGCACACCGAGACGGGTCGAGCCTGCGCGACCTTGCCAATCAGGCTGTCGAGCAGACCGAATTCTTTCCCGCCTGGGGGCGCGCACGGCTCGAAGCGATGATCAGGAACCGCCCCGACTGGTGCGTGTCGCGCCAGCGCAACTGGGGTGTGCCGATGCCGTTCTTCGTGCACAAGGAAAGCGGAGAATTGCATCCGCGCACGCCGGAACTGCTGGAGCAGGTCGCGCAGCGCGTCGAGCGCGACGGCATCGAGGCGTGGTTCAGTTTGAACTCGGTGGATTTGCTCGGCGCAGAAGCGGAGCATTACAAGAAAATCACCCACACGCTGGACGTGTGGTTCGATTCGGGCGCTACCCATGCGGCGGTGTTGCAGCGCCGCGCGGAGCTGCGCTCCGGCTCTGATCTTTATCTGGCCGATCTGTATCTGGAAGGTTCAGACCAGCATCGCGGCTGGTTTCAGTCGTCGCTGCTGACCGGCTGCGCGATCAATGGCCGCGCGCCTTTCAAGGCGTTGCTGACGCATGGTTTCGTCGTCGACGGCAGCGGCCACAAGATGTCGAAATCCAAGGGCAACGTGATCGCGCCGCAGAAGATTTTCGATACGATGGGCGCGGACATCCTGCGCCTGTGGGCGGCCGCGACCGATTATTCCGGCGAGCTGACGATCTCCGATGAAATTTTGAAGCGTGTCGTGGAAAGCTACCGGCGCATCCGCAACACGCTGCGTTTTTTATTGGCCAATATTTCGGATTTCGATCCGCAGCAGCATACGTTACCGGTTGCGCGATGGCTCGAGATCGACCGCTATGCGCTGGCAACGGTGCAACGTTTGCAGGATGAGGTAACACAGGATTACGCGCGTTACGAGTTCCATCTGATCGCGCAGAAATTGCAGACCTTCTGCTCCGAAGCCTTGGGCGGTTTTTACCTGGATGTCCTGAAAGACCGCTTGTACACCGCCGGTGAGAATTCCGCCGCGCGCCGCTCCGCGCAGAACGCGCTGTATCACATCACCCATAGCCTGGCGCGCCTGATTGCGCCGATCCTCAGCTTCACCGCCGAAGAGGCGTGGGAGGTATTGAACGGCAAACAGGACGAGAGCGTGTTCATCGATGAGTGGCATCGATTGCCTGACGCACAGTTGGACGGCGAAGCGATTGCCGCATGGCTGAAAATCGAAGCTTGGCGTGCCAAGGTGAACAAGCAACTGGAAGAGGCGCGTGCCGCCGGGCTGATCGGCTCGGCACTGGCCGCCGAGGTGGATGTGTATGCGGCGGGAGAAGATTACGGCGTGCTGGCGCGTTTGGGCGCCGACCTGCGCTTCGTGTTCATCACCTCGCGCGCAACGGTGCATCGCGCCGCGACGGAAGCGGAACAGCATATCGATGTCTCCGCCAGCCTGCATGACAAGTGCGAACGCTGCTGGCATTACCGTGAGGATGTCGGCAGCGATGCCAATCATCCCGCGATCTGCGGGCGTTGCGTGAGCAACCTGTTCGGAGCGGGCGAGGCACGGCAGTATGCTTGAGCCGTCATTCCCGCGCAGGCGGGAATCCAGCCAATCAATCAGGCGCCGTGTAGCGGAACAATGTAATGATTTTGCCTGTTATGTAGAGACATCCAGTTTCTGGATTCCCGCCTGCGCGGGAATGACGGAGATAATAAGAAATGGCGGAGATATATGCGCCGCTGGCTAGTTATTGCCTTTCTGATCATCGTGCTCGACCAGTTGAGCAAGGTGTGGATCACCAATCACTTTGCTTATGGCGAGAGCCTGGTTGTCCTGAGCGTATTCAATCTGGTATTGCTGCATAACACCGGCGCCGCATTCAGCTTTCTGCACGATGCCGGCGGGATGCAACGCTGGTTGTTCAGCTTCATCGCGATCGCCGCGTCAGTATGGATAATCTGGCTGTTGCGCAAACATGCCGCGCAGACGTTGTTTGCGCTGGCATTGAGCCTGATACTCGGCGGCGCGCTGGGCAACCTGATCGACCGCATCGTTTATGGCTATGTGGTGGATTTCCTGCACTTCCATTGGGATGAGCATTATTTTCCGGCGTTCAACGTCGCGGATTCCGCGATCACCTGCGGCGCGCTGTTGATGATTCTGGATAGCCTGAAAACGCAGCGGAACGCTAATAACTAACGGGATGCCTGATTCAACCAAGTGAATTAGCTGCGGTTAGCCGGGAGCGTATCGTTGCTGACGGTCCGGCGTGGTGACGCCCAATTGTTGTGCCATGCGGCGCGCACCATGGCCGGATATTCCGGGCTTCCCAGGCTGCCGTTGTAGCGCCCCAAGGCGCGATACAGATCGCCTTTTTCGATGTCCAGATAGTAGCGCAGGATCGTGCAGCCGTAGCGCAGGTTGGTGCGCAGGTGGAACAGGTTGTGTTCCGCTGTGCCGATCTCTTTCACCCAGAACGGCATCACCTGCATGTAGCCGCGCGCGCCGACGCTGGAAACCGCGTATTTCTTGAAGCCGCTTTCCACCTCGATCAACCCCAGCACCAGTTCCGGTTCCAGTCCGGCACGGGTCGCCTCGTAATGTACGGTACTCAGGAAATCGAGGCGCGATTCGATATCCGGTATGCGCTTCTGCAAGCGCCGCGACATTTCCTTCAGCCACACGTCCGCTTCGTACTGCGTCGCAAACGCCAGCCTGGGCGAAGCCTGGTCCGCCACGCTGCGCTGCAATACCGCGCGGACACTCGCCGACAGCGGCGCGTAAACCTGCGCGCCAGCCGATGCGCCGGAGAAAGGGAGGCAGAGTGCAATAGCAAGGATTAGCAATCCAGGGTTTAGGATTTGGGATTTGGGATTTTGGATTTGAGGAAACGCGGAACCGCCGGGCGGCTTGGTGCTTGCCCTAAATCCTAAATCCTCAATCCTTAATCCTGTTTTCATAGTTTCGATTGTACGAGCTCCAGCACGCTTTGCAAGGGGACAGGTTGCGCCGCAGCATCGCGCCGTCCCTGATATTCCACGTTGCCTTCCTTCAAGCCGCGCTCGCCGATGACGATGCGGTGCGGGATGCCGATCAGTTCCATGTCGGCGAACATCACGCCGGGGCGTTCGTCGCGGTCGTCCAGCAATACCTCGATACCGGCGGCTTGCAGCGCGGCATACAGGCTGTCCACCGCGTTGCGCACCGCCGCACTCTTGGCCAAGCCGATCGGCACGATAGCCACCTGGAACGGCGCCATCGCAACCGGCAATGTGATGCCGCGTTCGTCGTAATTCTGCTCGATCGCCGCCGCGACGATGCGCGATACGCCGATGCCATAGCAGCCCATCTCGATGACCTGCGATTTGCCCTGTGTGTCCAGATAGGTGGCATTGAGCGCTTCGGCATATTTGGTACGCAACTGGAAAATATGCCCGACCTCGATGCCGCGACAGATTTCCAGCATGCCGTTGCCGTCCGGCGACGGATCGCCTGCAACGACGTTGCGCAGATCATGCACATTGGCCTCGTCCAGGCTCACGTCGCGCCCGAAGTTGACCCCGGTGTAATGAAAGCCATCATCATTGGCGCCGCATACGAAGTTGCTCATTGCGGCGGCGGCGCGGTCGGCGAGAATGCGTACGGCAGTTTTAACCGGTCCGATGTAGCCGGCGCGGCAATTCATGTGCCGCTCAATTTCTTCGTTGGTGGCGAAGCGGAACTCTCCCAATACCTTGCCGGCCTTTACTTCATTCAGTGTATGGTCGCCGCGCAACAACAGCAGTACGAAACGGTTTTCTGCATCCATCACGGCGATGGCTTTCAACACCTGTTGCGCTGCGACATCCAGGAACGCGGCGACTTCTTCGATGCTCTTCTGTCCGGGGGTAATGGCCTTTTCCAGCGGCTGGCTGGCCTCGCCGCGCGGTGCATCGGGCGCGACCGCCTCCGCCAGCTCCACGTTGGCCGCGTAATCCGAAGCCGGGCAGTAGGCCAGTGCATCCTCGCCGGAATCGGCCAGCACATGAAACTCATGCGAACCGCTGCCGCCGATCGCGCCGGTATCCGCCGCGACCGCGCGGAATTTCAGCCCGAGGCGGGTGAAGATGCGGCTGTAGGTGTCGTACATAACCTGATAGGTTTGTTCCAGGCTCGCAAAGTCTGCATGGAATGAATAAGCATCCTTCATCACGAATTCACGTGCGCGCATCACGCCGAAACGCGGACGCACTTCGTCGCGAAACTTGGTCTGGATCTGGTAGAAGTTGATTGGCAGCTGGCGGTAGCTGCGGATTTCGCGGCGCGCGATGTCGGTGATCACCTCTTCGTGGGTCGGGCCGAAACAGAAGTCGTGGTCGTGGCGGTCCTTGATTTTCAGCATCTGCGGGCCGAATACTGCCCAGCGTCCGGTTTCATGCCACAGCTCGGCGGGTTGCACGGCGGGCATCAGCAGCTCGATGCCGCCGCTCTTGTCCATCTCTTCGCGCACGGCGTTTTCCACCTTGCGCAGCACGCGCAGGCCGAGCGGCATCCAGGTGTACAGTCCGCTGGACAGTTTCTTGATGTAGCCGGCGCGCAGCATCAGTTTGTGGCTGGGCAGCTCCGCTTCCGAAGGTGCTTCCTTGAGGGTGGAGATGAAAAATTGCGAGACGCGCATGATGTGATGATGGTGGAGTTGAAAATGAGGCAGCGATTTTACAGCGAATGGGCGCCATTCGTCTGCCATCGCTTTTCATTGAGGGTGAAATGTGAAAGAATCCGCCCATTGAAATTAACCGAATAGAGTGACAGATGATCGACCGAGAAGGCTATCGCCCGAATGTCGGCATCATTATCACGAATGACAGGAATCAAGTGTTCTGGGGCAAGCGGGTGCGGCAGCACGCGTGGCAGTTTCCGCAAGGCGGTATTCAGCATGGCGAAACCCCGGAGCAGGCGATGTACCGCGAGTTGCATGAAGAAGTTGGCTTGCTGCCGGAGCATGTGAAAATACTTGGACGCACGCGTGACTGGATGCGTTACGAGGTTCCGCAGAGAGCGAACAAGCATGAATCGCGCGGCAGTTACCGCGGGCAGAAACAGATATGGTTTTTGTTGCGCCTGATCGGACGTGATTGTGATGTCTGCCTGCGCGCCAGCGGACAGCCCGAGTTTGACGCCTGGCGCTGGAACGATTACTGGCTGGATATCAACGCCGTTATCGCATTCAAGCGCGAGGTTTATACGATGGCGCTCAATGAGCTGGTTCGCTATCTTCCCGAGTCCGAGGCGGCGTATCCGCAGCATATGCGCAGATGATTAGCTGCACAAACAAAAAGGCCAACTGCATAGTTGGCCTTTTTGCTATGTGTGAACGCTGTTTATGCGCGCTTCCTGAATTCGTTGGTGCGGGTATCGATTTCGATCTTGTCGCCGATTTCGATGAAGGCCGCAACCGGCAATTCAAAACCGGTGTTGATCTTGGCCGGTTTCATCACCTTGCCGGAAGTGTCGCCGCGCACCGCAGGCTCGGTGTAAACGACTTCACGCACGATGGTGTTGGGCAGCTCGACCGAGATCGCCTTGTCGTTGTAGAACACCACTTCGCACGGCATGCCGTCTTCGATGTAATTGATCGCATCGCCCATGCTTTCCGCTTCGATCTCGTACTGGTTGTATTCGCCGTCCATGAACACATACATCGGATCGGCGAAGTAGGAATAGGTGCATTCCTTGCGATCCAGGATGATCTGGTCGAATTTGTCGTCGGCGCTATATACGGTTTCCTTGGCGGCCTCGGTCAGCAGATTCTTCATTTTCATCTTGACCACCGAACCGTTGCGCCCGGAGCGGCTGTATTCCGCCTTCAGAATCACCATCGGGTCTACGCCGACCATAATCACGTTACCTGCGCGGAGTTCCTGTGCTGTTTTCATGTTTACTGCCCCTCAATTTCGAAGGCGCGCATTCTACCGATTTCCCTGTAAAAATCCAGTAAATTCAACGCCAGATTGTTTTTTGCCAATTCCCGCGCCCAATTCTGGGCACGGGCATCCAGTTCGGCGCGAACGGCGGCGAATGCGGGCCAGTTTTCCCCGGCTGCGCCCTCCTTATTCCATTCACACCACAGGCTTTGCACTGCCTGCCTTGCTGCCGTGCCGAGCGGTGCGCTGTACAGTTCCAGAAAGGCCTGCAACTTCCGCCAGTGCACCGCGTCATGCTGCGGGTATATCTGCCACACGAACGGTCTGCCCGCCCACTGCGCCCGCACGCAGGAATCCTCGCCGCGGACGACATTGACATCGCATGCCCACAATAGTTCATCGTAGCGTTCCTGTTCGACGAACGGCAGCACGCGCACTTGCAGGCTGCCGCATGTATAGCGGCTGCCCGCGCGCGGTGCGGTATCGCCGAAATACTGCCCAGCCTGCGGCAGGATGCGTCCTTCCGGCACCAGGCACAGCACCGGTTGTGCGCCGTTTGCCCAAGCGTCGAACAGCCCGGACAGCGCGGCATTCTCGTAGCCGAACAGCGAGATTTTCAGCGTTTCCGCATCTGGCATTTCGATGCCAAGCGATTGCCAGAATGCCTGCTGCTGCGCAACATCGTTTTGAAATGCATCGCGCCGCGCGAACAGGTCATGCTCCAGCAGCAAGCCGCCGGTTTTCCTGGTGAAGCCGGGAAAGAAGAAGTATTTCGTCAGCGGCAGGCTGGGGTGCGGCGAAGGCAGCTTGTGGCATTCCTCGACCCAGCTTTCAGCGCTCAGATATTCGAGATTGATCCAGACGGATCGCTGCTGCGCCGCCATCGCTTCAATATAGCTTTGCGGCAGCTTGCAGGCGAAAGCTTCGACCACCAGACCAGCAACTCCCCTCGCTCCTTTGGGTGGGAGAGGAGGGAACGGCTCGCGCCACAGATATACCTCCACACCGCGACAGCGCTGCTGTGCCAGCGTGGTATCCGCCTCCGGGCACAGCCTGGCAAAACTGCCCAGATCGTCGACCCACAGCCTGACAGCGAGGCCATGCTCATGCGCCAGTTGTCGTGCGAGCCGCCAGCACACACCGATATCGCCGTAGTTGTCGATGACGTTGCAGAAGATGTCGCAGCGGTTAATTGATTTTTCCATTGAAAATTAAACCGGTTTCTGTTGTTGCTAAAACTCAAATACCTGCCCACGCTGCAATAGCGCCGGTTTGAACTCTGGTATAGCGCTCAGTATTTCGCGCAAGGCGCCGTTTTCATGCCCCGTTTCCATATGTACGATGAATAGTTCCACCAGGCGTTGCAGCAAACGCAGTCTCTGCGTCAGCAAATTGGCGGTCATATGGCTAGAGCGCGTAGCGCCTGCTGCATTGGCATTAATGAAAGTAGTTTCGATCAACAGGCCATTGTCCACCCGATAACAAGTGGTGCGAGAATTACCGGTAATACTGCCGTTGCAACCGAGTAACCGTACTCGCATGGAATTAACCCTGTAGCAAATTTCATACGCTTTTCAGTTTATTGTCAGGCACTGGCAAGCGCAACCAGGCCGCGTACAGCGCGGGAATGAACAGGATGGTGAGCAGCGTGCCGACCAGCAGCCCGCCCATGATGGCGTAGGCCATCGGCCCCCACAGCACGCTGCGCGCCAGCGGGATCATCGCCAGGATCGCGGCGGCGGAGGTGAGCATGATCGGGCGGAAGCGGCGCACGGTGGATTCGCGGATGGCATCCCAATCCGACAGCCCCGCTTCGCGATCCTGGCGTATCTGGTCGATCAGGATCACGGTGTTGCGCATGATCATGCCGCCCAGCGCGATGGTGCCGAGCATGGCGACGAAGCCGAACGGCTTGCCGAAAATCAGCAGCGCCATCGCGACGCCGATGATGCCGAGCGGCGCGGTGAGCACCACCATGAAGGTGCGCGACAGCGATTTCATCTGGATCATCAGGAAACCGAGTATGGCCGCCATCATCAGCGGCATGCCCGCGTTGATGGAATCCTGCGCGCCGGAATTTTCGCCCAGCTCGCCGCCGGGTTCGATGATGTAGCCGTCCGGTAATTTTGCGCGCAACGCATTCAGTTTGGCGTCCACCGCGATGGCGGCATCGGTGGGCTGCACGCCTTCGGCGACGTCGGCGCGCACGCCCAGAGAAATATCGCGGTTCTTGCGCCAGATGATCGGGTCTTCCAGCACGTGGGAAATTTGCGCGACCTGGCGCAGCGGCACGCTGCCGCCCTGCGCGGAGGGGATTTCCAGCGCGCCGACCTGCTCCAGTTGCCGGCGCTCGGTGACGGGAGAGCGCAGTACGATGCCGATCAACTGGTCGCCTTCGCGCAACTGGCTGATGCCCAGCCCGTCAGTTGCGGCACGCAGGGTGCGCGCGATGTCGCTTGATGAAACGCCCGAAGCGCGCGCGCGATCCTGATCCACATCCACACGCAATATCGGGGTCTGTACGCCCCAGTCTGGATGCACGTCGCGCAGGCGTGCATCGCCGCGCATTACCGTTGCCACTTCATCGCCCAGCCGCTTGACCGTTGCAAGATCGCTGCCGAGCACGCGGAACTCCACGGGGTATTGGATGGGCGGGCCGAGCGGCACGCGGTTGGCGCGGGCGCGTACGCCGGGAAAGTCGGCGGCAAAAATCTGGCGCATTTTCTTCAGCAGCCGCTCGCGTGCTTCGATGTCATGCGTCAGCACGACGATTTGCGCGAAATTGGGGCGGAACAGTTGCTGGTCCAGCGACAGGAAAAAGCGCGGCGAGCTGTAGCCGACATAGGTGACATAACTTGCAATGCCATTTTCTTTCGAGAGTATTTGCTCGACCCGTGCGGCTTCGCGCTCCGTGGCGCGGATGCTGGAACTTTCCGGCAGCCAGATATCGAGCATCAGTTCGGTACGGTTGGATGAGGGAAAGAACTGCTTCTCGGTGAGGCTCATGCCGGCTCCGCCCAGCAGGAAGGCGAGCAGGGTGCCGATCAGCACCGTCTTGCGGTGGCGCAGGCACCATTCGATGAGGCGGCGCAGCTTGCGGTAAAACGGCGTGTCGAAAATATCGTGGCCCTGCCCCTCGTGGCTCTTCAGCAAATGGAAGCCCGCCAGCGGCGTGACGAAAACCGCGGCAATCCACGACACCAGCAGCGCCAGCGTCACCACCGCGAACATCGCGAAAGTGTATTCCCCGGTGGCGGATTGCGCGGTGCCGATGGGCAGGAAGCCGGAAGCGGTGATCAGCGTGCCGGTGAGCATCGGAAACATCGTGGCCGAATAGGCGAAGGTGGCGGCGCGCATCCGGTCATAGCCCTCTTCCAGCTTGCGCACCATCATCTCCACCACGATCATCGCATCGTCCACCAGCAGGCCGAGCGCGATGATCAGCGCGCCGGTGGAAATGCGGTGCAGGTCGATGTGGAAAATGCGCATCAGCAAAAGAGTGGCGGCGATCACCAGCGGGATCGTGACTGCGACTACCATCCCGGCGCGGAAACCGAGGCTGATGAAGCTGACCAGCAGCACGATGGCGACCGCTTCCAGAAACGAGTTCATGAATTCGCCTACCGCCTCTTTCACGACGGCGGGCTGGTCGGAGACGCGGGCAAACGAGATGCCGATGGGAAGCCGGCTTTTCAGTGCGTGCATCTCACGGTCGAGATCATCGCCCAAGCGCAGCACATCGCCGCGCAGTTTCATCGAGACTGCCACGCCAACCGCCGGTTTGCCCGCATAGCGCATGGTGGTTTCCGGCGGATCGAGATAGCCGCGCGTCACCTCGGCGATGTCGCCCAGCCGTAACGTGCGCCCGTTCACGCGTAGCGGCAGGTTTTTCAGTTCATCCAGCGATTCGAAATTTCCGCGCACGCGCAACGGTACCGAGAAATCGGCGGCGTGCAGACGCCCGGCATCCTGCACGATGTTCTGCGTCTGGATCGCCTGCGCGATGGTTGAAGGAGGAATGCCGAGCGTGGCGAGGCGCTGGGTGGAAATGGAAACCGTGACTTGTTCCGGCTGTACGCCGACCAGCTCGACCTTGGCTACATCGGGCAGGTTAATCAGATGCTGCTGCGCCAACTCCGCATAGTGGCGCAATTCCGCAAGGCTGAAGCCGTCGCCGGTGAAGGCATAGATGGAGCCGAACACATCGCCGAACTCATCGTTGAAGGTGGGCGCGTTCGCACCCGCAGGCAGCGTGTGCCCGATGTCGCCGACTTTCTTGCGCACCTGGTACCAGAGTTGCGGCACCTGTTCGCGCGGCGCAGTATCCAGCAATTGCAGGATGATGATGGATTCGCCGTTGCGCGAATTGCTGAAAGCCTTCCAGTAGTACGGGGTCTCCTGGAGTTTTTTGACGATACGCCGGGTGATTTGTTCGTCCACCTGGCTGGTGGTTGCGCCCGGCCACAGCGTACGGATCACCATGGCGCGAAAAGTGAAGTCCGGGTCTTCGCGCTGGCCGAGTTTGGAATAGGAGAGCAGCCCGGCGAGGCCGATCACGGCGATGAAAAACCACGCCAGCTCACGCTGGCGCAGCGCGAGCGCCGTGAGGTTGAAGCGTTCGTTCATGGCAACAGCTTGACCTTTTCGCCTTCGCGCAGCAGGCTGGCGCCCGCGACCACCACCGTGGCGCCGCCGGACAACCCGGAAGCGACGCGCACCATGTTGCCTTCAATGGCGGCAATGGCGATGGGAGCCGCATGCACGATACCCGCCTCATCCACTTGCCACACCGAGGGTTTTTCGTCGCGTCCGACTACTGCGGCTAGTGGCAAGCGTATCGCAAGATCGCCTGCCGATTGCGTCCGGGCTATAGCGCTCATCCCGAGTTGCATGGCTGCATCCGCGTTTTTGACGGCGATGCGCGCGGCATAGGTGCGCGTGGCGGGATCGGCTGCACCAGCCAGTTCGCGCAGCGCGCCCTGGTAATTTTTGCCCGGTAGCGCATTCAGGATCACCGTGAAACCGGCAGCGGAGCGGAAGCGGGCAAGTTCCGCTTCCGGAAGATGGACCAAGATTTCCTTTTCACCGGACTGTGCAAGATGCAACACCTGCTGACCGGCGCTGACTACCTGGCCCGCATTGCAGTTGTACCCGGTGATGACGCCATTGTTTTCAGCGGCCAATGCGGTGTAATTCACCTGCCTGGATTGCCCGGTATGGGCTGAACGCATTGCATCCAGCCGTGCGCGCGCAGCATCGGCGGCGGCCTGTTTCTGGTCGAGCATGGCAGCCGACACAAAACCCTTTTCGCGCAAGTTGCGGTAACGCGCCAGCTCCACATCGGCGAGGGTGGATGCGCTGCGCGCTTCAGCCTCGCCAGCCGCACCGGCCTGCGCGGCAAGATCGTAATCGTCGGGCTCCAGCCGCGCGAGTATTTGCCCGCGCCGCACCGTATCGCCCAAATTTACTTTGCATTCGATTATCTTTCCGCCCACGCGGAAGGCGAGCGGCGCTTCGTGCCGCGCGCGAACCTCGCCCGGCAGGCCGAGCGCAGTCTCGCTGGGTTCCATGCCGACACGCACGGTTTTTACCGGGCGCAACGGCTCTGGTGATGCGGGCGGTTTGCCGCAGGCGGCCAGCAACAGAAGAGGCAGCATGTAAATAACTTCACGCATGGGGTAACTCCTTGTTGAATGTGCCTTGCCACAGCGCGCGCAATGCTGCATCCAGTTCGGAAGCATAGTCGGGCCGCAGCATGGCGGAAACTTCATCATTGGCGCATTCAGACCGGCAATTATCGACCAGTTGCCATAGCCCGAGGATTAATGCGTATGAGCGCATCAGCAAGCGGGCTCCGCTGATGCCATCCGGCAGCGGGAAATGCGCGCACAGCAATTCGCCCGCTGCCTCGAGCCGCCCGGCTATACGCTGCTCGAAGGCCTGTGCAGTTTCCGGGCTGACACCCTTGTGCATCAGCCCCGCAACCAGCGTGGCGAGCGGCAGGAAAGCGGGAATGCCGACGATATGCTCGTGCGTCAACTGCATCATGTCGTTGAAACTCATCTGTTTGCGTTCTGAAGCGCGCGCGATCAGCGCGGCGAAAAAGGCTTGCGCATGCCGCTCGTGTACCGCCAGCAGCAAATCTTCCTTGCTCTTGAAATACAGGTAGACCGTCCCCTTTGCGAGCGCGGCTTCGTCCGCCACCTCGGCTACGCCGGGAATGCGTTCGGGATGTTGCAGCCACAGCGCAACTGCGGCATCCAACAATTGGTTGACGCGTTGTTCGCGCGCTTCGGCGCTGGCAGGTGGTCTGGCCATTCATGACTCCCGGTCATTTAATGGTGCCATGATAAATGACCGGGAGTCAGAATTTCAAGCGGTATGTAAATATCCGCCTTTTCACTCTGCTCGCAACGCCTCCACCGGATCGAGCCGTGCCGCACGTATTGCCGGCGTCACGCCGGCCGCCAGGCCGATGGTAATCGCGCTCAGTTCGGCAAGCGCGGCGAACAGCCACGGCGTATGCACCGGCAGCGCGGGGAACATCAGATGCAGCGCTTGTGCGATGCCGGCGCCGAGCAGCAGCCCGGCCAGGCCGCCCAGCGCCGACAACAGCATCGCCTCGCCCAAAAACAACATCAGCACTTGCCGCTCGCGCGCGCCCAGCGCGCGTAACAATCCAATTTCTGAGGTGCGCTCCGTGACGGCCATCGTCATGATCGTCAGGATGCCGACGCCGCCCACCAGCAGCGAAATCCCGCCCAATGCGCCGACCGCAAAGGTGATTACATCCAGCACAGAGCCGAGCACTTCCAGCGCTTTTTCTTGCGGAACCAGCGTGAAATCTTCGCGCCCGTGCCGCTCCTTGAGTAGTGCGGTGATGGAGTTCACCACGCTTTGCAGTTCGACATTGGCCTTGTAGCTCACATGAATTTCCATCAGCCCCGGACGGTTGAACAACTCCAGCGCGCGCGCCGCCGGAATGAATACGGTATCGTCGAGATCGAAACCGAGTATCTGCCCCTTCGGCTCCATCACGCCGACTACCCGATAGCGTTGCCCGCCGACGCGCAAATAGCTGCCGAGCGGGTTCTGCCCGGCGAATAATTCCTGGCTCACTTTTGATCCAAGAACAACCAGCGCGCGCGGTTGGATGGGGTCATCGTCGGGCAGAAAACTGCCGGTCTGCACCTTCATGCTAAAGATGTTCGGCATTTCATGGCCATGTCCATGCACCATGGTGCGGCGCGTCCGGCCATTGAAGCGCACCTCGGCATTGCCCATCATGCTGGGATCAACGTATTCAATGTTCGGCAAATGCCGCAAGGCTTGCGCATCCTCGATGGAAATCGTCTTGACTGATCCGAAGATGCCAACGTTCGCGCCATGCGTCTGCGTCCTGCCGGGCTGGATGTTGATGATGTTCGTGCCGAACTGGCTGAATTCGGCCAGTACGAACTGACGCAGTCCTTCGCCGATCGAAGTCAGCAGGATCACCGCCGTGATGCCGATCGCGATGCCCAGCCCGGTCAGGAAGCTGCGCAGCCGGTAGGCGACGAAGCTGGAAGTGGTGAGGTGGATCAGGTCGGGGAAGAGCATTTCAACTCCGTGCCAGCGCCATCACCGGGTCGAGCCGCGCCGCGCGCCGCGCCGGCCACACGCTGAACAGGATGCCGGTGCCGAACGATGTGCCGAGCGCCGCCAGCACCGCCCACCACGGCGCGGCTACCGGCAATGACGGATAGATTTGCCCGATCATTCGAACGCCGATCTCGCCCAGCGCCAGTCCCGCCACACTGCCGACGCCGGACAGCAAGATCGCTTCGGCAAAGAACAGATTTTTGATCTGTGCGGCCGGCGCGCCCAGCGCCTTGAGCAGGCCGATTTCCCTGACGCGTTGCGAAACGGTGATCAGCATCACGTTCATGATCAGGATGCCGGCCACCGCGAGGCTGATCGCGGCGATGCCGCCGACCGCCAGCGTCAGCGCGTGCAGGATGCGGTCGAACGTGGCCAGCACGGCGTCCTGCCTGATGACGGTCACGTCGCGCTCGCCGTGGTGGCGCACTTGCAGGATTTGTTCGGCATCGCGCTTGGCCTGCTCGATGGCGTCACGGCTTTTTGCTTCCACCAGGATGCGGAACAGGCCGGAAGTGTTGAACAGCATGTGCGCCGATGCGACCGGTATGATGACCAGCTCGTCGGTATTGAAGCCCATCGATTCGCCCTGCGCCGCCATGATGCCGACCACGCGGAAGCGCCGGTCCCCCAGGCGTACCCAGGCGCCGATGGAGGGTTGCTGGCCGAACAGCTCGTGTTTGATTTTTGCGCCCAGCACGCACACCGATTCGCTGGAACGTATATCGCCGGCGGGCAGAAATTGTCCTTGCCCCAGATTCATGTGGCGTATCTCCAGCAAGTTGGCCGTCGAACCCAGCACCACCACTTCGCGGTTGCGCGCCTCGTGGGAGATTTGCGACGAGCCTATCGTCAATGGCGCGATGCGCCCGATGGCGCGGCTGCGCAGCAAGGCTTGCGCATCGTCCAGGGTGAGCTCGCGCGGGATCTGCCCGAGCAGCATGCCCGGCCCGATCCCCGCCGTTTCGGTGCGCCCCGGCAGCACGATGACCAGATTGGTGCCCAACGAAGAGAACTGGTTGATGACGTAGCGGCGCGCCCCTTCGCCCAGGCCGGTCAGCACCACTACCGCCGCCACGCCGATAGACATCGCCAGTATCATCAGCAACGTTCGGACACGGCTGCCGCGCAGGCTGCCGGAGGCAAACTGCACGACATCGATCAGCCTCATGTGTTTACCGCTGATCCGGTCTGATTGATGATCTGACCATCCACCATGTGCAACTGGCGCTGCGCGCGCCCGCCGATCGCCGGGTCGTGGGTCACGATGATCAGCGTGACTTGCTGCGCGACGAGTTGTTCGAGCAGGTTCATCACTTCCTTGCCGGTGGCCTGGTCGAGATTGCCGGTCGGCTCGTCGGCCAGCAGTACGGCAGGGTGCATGCTGGTGGCGCGCGCGATCGCGACGCGCTGGCGCTGTCCGCCGGAGAGCTGGTCGGGGCGGTGATCGGCGCGATCCGCCAGACCGTAGTTCTCCAGCAGTTGTGCGACGCGCGCCTTGCGCTCGGCGGCGGGGATGCCCGCCAGGATCAGCGGCAGCTCGATGTTGGTCGCGGCGGTCAGGCGCGGCACCAGATGAAACGCCTGAAACACGAAGCCGATCTTCTTGCTGCGCACCCTGGCTTGCTGCACGTCGTCCAAGTCGGTGACATTGCCGCCATCCAGCCGGTAAGTGCCGGAACTCGGGCGATCCAGCAGTCCGATCAGATTGAGCAACGTGGATTTGCCGGAGCCGGACGGCCCCATGATCGAAACATAATCGCCCGCCGCGATGTTCAGGTCGATGCCGCGCAAAGCGGCAACCTGCTGATCGCCGACAGCGAAGACGCGGCTGACATTTTCCAGTTGGATCATTTTGGCTGCACGCGCGCTCCGGCTTTCACGCCGGCCTGGTCGAGCGACAGCACGATCTGGTCGCCTTCATTCAATCCACCAGTGATCTCGGTGTATTCCCAGTTGGCCAGACCGGTTGTCACTACGCGCTCTTCGAGCATGCCGTCCGTTGCACGGTAAAGCAGCACACGCTTGCCTTCCAGCAGCGTCTGTGTCGGGATGCGCAGCGCTTTTTCATGGGAGGTGTGCACGATCTCGACATCGGCGCTGTAGCCAACCAGTAAATTTTCTGCCGTGGGCGGCTCGACGAAATCCACCTCCACCTCGACGGTGCGCGCCTGCTTCTCCAGTTCCAGCACATAGGGCGCGACGCGCTTGACTTTGCCGGCAAACGATTTGCCCTTGATCGCATCCAGCACGATGCGGCTGGGCTGGCCTGCCTTGATGTTGGCCGCATCCACTTCATCGATCGGCGCGCTGACGAACATGCAGCGGTCGTCGATCAGGTCGATCGCGGGCGGCGTCGGGATGCCGGGCGGCGAGGGCGTGGCGTATTCGCCCAGCTCGCCGCTGATGTCGGCCACGACGCCGTCGAACGGCGCGCGCAGCACCATGCGCCGCAAGCCGGCGCGCGCCACATCGATGCGCGAGCGGCTTTGTGCGATCTCGCTGCGCGCCGCCGCGCAGGATGCCTGTCTGGCCTTCGCGTCGGCCTCGGCGCGCTCCAGACCTTCCGGCGAGATGAAGCCGCGCTCACGCAGTTGCCGCGCCCGCGCTGCCGCATTGCCGCTCTGCTCGGCAACGGCGCATATCTCGTCGATCCGTGTCGTGGTCGTGGCGAGTTGCTGCTCCGCCAATCGTGCCTGTGCCTGCAAATCGTCGTTCCACAGCTCCAGCAATACCTGGTCGGCCTTGACCCGTTCCCCCTTTTTTACCAGCAGATGCGCGATCTGCCCGCCTGCCGGAGGAGCAAGCTTGGCGCGGCGGCACGCCTTGACGGTGCCCGCGCGGGTATTGCTCACGGTCGCTTCCACCGTGCCGCGTTCCGCCTTGGCCAGCTGTACGCGCACCGGTTCGGGGCGAGTGAAGTGCCAAGCGGCAAATGCCAGCAGCAGTAACGCAATCAGGTAGGAAAGGTATTTCAAGGGGGAGGGCAGTGGGCGTTGCCGAGAGAAAGCCATGCAGATTCCTCAAAATGATTTGTGGTGCTGGAGAGAGGAATCGAACCTCCGACCTACGCGTTACGAGTGCGTTGCTCTACCGACTGAGCTACTCCAGCACAAACAGGAAGCAATTATAAAGGACGCGCCGCAGTCAGGGAATCTTTAATCGGCCATCAGGATGGTTTCAGGTTTGCAATGCCTTTGGCAGCGGAAATACGACATTTTCCGTGATGCCTTGCAATTCGGCGACATTGTCCGCGCCCAACTCGTGCAGCCGTGCAATCACACCCTGCACCAACAGTTCCGGGGCAGAGGCGCCCGCGCTGATGCCGACACGCGTTTTTTTCGTAAACCAGTCCGGTTGCAATTCGCTGGCGTCATCGACCAGATAGGCCGGGATGCCAACATTGGCTGCCACCTCGCGCAGGCGATTTGAATTTGAACTGTTCGGCGAACCCACCACAATTACCACATCGCATTGTTTGATCAATAATTTCACGGCATCCTGGCGATTCTGCGTGGCGTAGCAAATATCGTTTTGTTTTGGCCCGGTGATGGATGGAAAACGTGCCTTGAGCGCGGCGACGATATTTTTGGCGTCATCCATCGATAGTGTCGTCTGCGTCACATAGGCGAGATGGTGTTCATCGTTCACGTTGAGCGATGCTACTTGTTGCGGCGTTTCGACCAGATACATGCCGCCATCGGATTGCCCCATTGTGCCTTCCACTTCGGGGTGGCCGGCATGTCCGATCATGATGATCTCCTTGCCCTGCTCGCGTAGCCGTATTACCTCGCTATGCACTTTGGTGACCAGCGGGCAGGTCGCATCGAATATTGTGAATCCGCGCGCTTCGGCTTCCTGGTGCACCGATTTCGGCACGCCGTGCGCACTGAAAACCAGGATGCCGCCGGGTGGCACATCGGCCAAATCCTCGATGAATATCGCGCCTTTCCGGCGTAAATCTTCCACGACGAATTTGTTGTGCACTACCTCGTGGCGCACGTAGACCGGCGCGCCGTGCAAAGCCAGCACGCGTTCGACGATGGTGATGGCGCGATCCACGCCGGCGCAGAAGCCGCGCGGGTTGGCGAGCAATACTTGCATAAAACTGTCCTTGAAAATGCTGTGGCGGGTGCTACGAATGTTACCGTAAAAATATCCACCTGTTTTGCCAGTAGGCATGAAGTGCGGCAAATTATGCTTCAGCCGAATTTCCTGAAAATTTTAGCGTAAACTTGCCCGATGTGTTTGTTTGCGTTTTAATGCGCGGCGATTTTTTCGGAGAATCAGCATGAATTGGATCGAGAGAATTTTTGAAGGCACGTTGTGGAATAGCCGTTTCGTGATTATTTTGGCGGTGATAGGTAGCCTGTTGGCAGGTTTTGCGATTTTCTACATGGCCACGGTTGATGTGGTGTATCTGGTCAGTCATATGTTGCATTACGCCGATGCAGACATGACTGCGGAGGCGCGCAAGGCATTGCACGACAGCACGGTGTCGCATATCGTGGAAGTGGTGGATGGTTACCTGCTGGCTACGGTGATGCTAATTTTCTCGCTTGGCTTGTACGAGCTGTTCATCAGCGACATCGACCAGGCGCATGGCAGCAAGGCTTCCAGCAAGATTCTGGTGATTAACAACCTGGATGACCTTAAATCGCGCCTGGCCAAAGTGATCCTGATGATTCTGATCGTCACGCTGTTTGAAGAAGCGTTGAACATGCACTTGAGCACACCGCTGGATCTGGTCTATCTTGGCGCGAGCATCGCGCTTGTCGCGCTGGCGCTGTATCTCAGCCATGCCGCCGAGCACGGCGCAGGGCATGCTGCGGGCAAGGAGGAAGGTGAGGCTGAAGCAGAACCGGAGAAGCATGACCATTAATTATTTGGCAGCATTCGGGTCAGCCATGTTGCGCGGGCTATTCATATGCCTGTGGCTGGTCTTGCCGTTGTCCGGCCATGCAGCGGATTTTTCGCTGCAAGACCTGCAAGGCAAGACACACCGCCTGGCGGATTATCGCGGCAAGTGGGTGCTGGTAAATTTCTGGGCAACCTGGTGCCCGCCGTGCCTGGCCGAGATCCCCGAACTGAACAGTTTGCACAATGCGCATAAGGATAGCGACCTGGCCGTGATCGGCATCGCGATGGATTCCGGCTCGGGCAAAACTGTCGCCGATTTTGCCAAAGCGCGCGGCATCAGCTATCCGGTCATATTGGGCGATCGCAAGATTGTGACGCAGATCGGACCGGTCGAAGTGTTGCCGTCCAGCTACCTGTATGCGCCAAGCGGGGAGAAGGTTGGCTATCAGCCGGGAGAGGTGACGCGCGCGAGTATTGAATCCTATATCAAGAATAAAAAGATCAGTAATTGATGCAGTTGCAAACAACGTTAACTTGTTGATTAAAGAATAATTATTCTATCTATATACGGTATTTTCGCCCAAGGCATCCAGCTTCTTGGCACTCTCGTTAATTGAGTGCTAAAATGAAATCCTTGTGAAGGAGGAAACGCTATGAATGCAATGAACTTGCCCATTCCGTCTGCTGTCGGCAGTCTGGAAGGTTATATTCAAACGGTGAGCCGCTTCCCCATCCTGTCGCAGGAAGAGGAGCATGCCTTGGCGACACGGTTTAAGGTTGAGAATGATCTGGATGCGGCGCGCGAGTTGGTGCTCTCGCACCTGCGCGTGGTGGTGAGCGTGGCGCGTGGCTATATCGGCTACGGCCTGCCGCAGGCCGACCTGATTCAGGAAGGCAACATCGGCCTGATGAAGGCGGTGAAGCGCTATGATCCGGAGCGTGGCGTGCGGCTGGTGTCGTTCGCGCTGCACTGGATACGCGCCGAGATTCATGAGTTTGTCGTACGCAACTGGCGCTTGGTGAAGATTGCCACCACGAAGCCGCAACGCAAGCTGTTCTTCAACCTGCGCAGCATGAAGCAGGGGCTGGAGCCGCTCAAACCGCAACAAATCAGCGAGATCGCGCAGCAGTTGAATGTCAGCGAACACGATGTCGTGGAGATGGAAGCGCGCTTCAGCGGGCATGAAATTACGCTGGAAAACAGCGGCGGCGGTGACGACGAGAGTTATGCGCCCATTCATTACCTGGCCGATGACGTGGCATACGAACCGTCTCATATACTGGAAACAGCGGAGCGTGAACGCCTGCAAACGTCCGGCTTGGCGAAAGCTTTGTCCGGGCTGGATGAACGTAGCCGGCGTATTGTCGAGGCGCGCTGGTTGCAGGAGGGCGATGCGGCAACGCTGCATGACTTGGCCGCCGAGTTTAATGTGTCGGCCGAACGTATCCGTCAGATTGAGCAGAAGGCGTTGAGCAAGATGCACACGGCGCTGGCGCTTGCTGCTGCTTGATGAAAATTGCAGGGGCGTTCGCCCTTGCAATTGAGCCGGTCAGTCTGACCTGCCGCCCGTCACCCGTTCGATCCCAGCCAGATCGCGTGCCGAAAATACCTCATTGAATCCATTTTGCTGCAACAGCGCGCGCACCCGTTCTGCCTGGTCATAGCCATGTTCGAACAATAGCCAGCCACCTTCGTTGAGATGCGTTTTCGCCTGTGCGCCGATGCGGCGGATATCGTCTAACCCATCCGTGCCGGAAGCCAGCGCACTGCGCGGCTCGAAGCGCAGGTCGCCCTGCGCCAGATGCGCATCGCTGGCGGCGATGTAAGGCGGGTTCGAGACGATAAGATCGAAGCGTTCGCCGGGCAGCGCGGAAAACCAGTCGCTGCGCAGCAGGCGCACGTTGCTGATGTTCAGGCGCCGTGCATTTTCCTGTGCCACATTGAATGCCTCGCTCGATGCATCCACCGCCGTCACTTCCGCATCCGGCCGCGCGTGGGCGATGCTCAACGCGATCGCGCCGCTGCCGGTGCCGAGATCCAGCACGCGCCCGCACTGCGGAATCCGTTGCAACGCCAATTCGACCAGCAATTCGGTATCGTGTCGGGGGATCAGCGTCGCAGGCGTCACGATGAAATTCAGCCCGTAAAATTCGCGCTCGCCGAGCAGATAGGCAATCGGCTCGCCGTTCAAGCGCCGCTCGAATAGTTGGGTGTAACGCGCCTGCTGTTCGGCGTCGAGGGCTTGTTCAGAATGGGTGAGCAACCAGGCGCGATTCACCTGTAGCGCGGCCTGCAACAGGCATTGCACCTCGATGCGCGCGCTGGCGGCGTCAAGATTCAGCGCGGCTTCCAGTGCGGCTTTATCGCGGGCCAGAATGGATTGGATCGTGTGCGGCATTGGCTGGATCAGGCAAGGTCAGGAGGCTGCTCGAAAAATTGTGGCGGATGCCCGTCGGATCGGGCTGCCGGGCGCGGTCCGATCTGCGGATTGCCGCACCCTTGAAGCAGAAACGAAATCAGTCCTTCAATGCTTCGATCGGAGCAATGATCCTCACTTCATCGCTTACCCCCGGAACATATTTTGTCATGCCGAAATCCGAGCGTTTTAAGGTGGCGGCGATATCCGCACCGCAGGTTGGCTTCTTGTTCATCGGGTGTGGCGCGCAACGGAAATTATTTACGGTGAGCCTGAGCGGGCGGGTGATGCCGAGCAGGGTGAATTCGCCTTCTGCAGCAACCGGTTTGCCGTCGTCAAAGAGCAATTGATGTGACGTGAAACGCATGCTTGGGAATTTTTCGACATTGAAAAAATCTTCGGACTTCATGTGCTTGTTCCAGTCATCCGCTCCCATATCGAGCGAGGCGGTGTCGATAGTGATTTCTACGCTGCCTTTCTTTGCGGCGATGTCCAGCGATATCTTGCCGGTGGTTTTGTTGAAGCGTCCACGCTGGGTCGAGAAACTCAGGTGGTTCACCTCGAATACCGGAAAGGTGTGGCGTGGGTCGACAGTGTAGTTGTCTGTGGCGGATACCGGCGTCGCAAGCAGGCCGATCAAGGCGGCTGCAACGGCATTGGCGATGTTTCTGTTCATGGCGATCTCCTATTGAGTTAGTTTTTTGCTGCAACGACAGTAAAGCGGAAGCGAATCTGCACCTCGTCGGCCACGACGCCCGTATCTCCCCAGGCACCGGTTCCGATGCCGTAGTCCAGCCGCTTGAGCGGGAACAGGCCATCGATAACCAGTGTGTCACCCTGTTGTTTGAGGGTAAAGGGCGCCTTGATGTCCAGCGTCTTGCCCTTGATGGTCATTTTCCCTGCGACATCATATCGGCCTTTGCCCAAGTTGCTGACACTGCTCGAAACGAAGCTGGCGGTGGGGTGGTTTTGGGTGTCGAACCATGCTTTGCCAATAACCTCTTCATTTGCTTCGGCGCTGCCAGCATCGATACTGCCCAGATCGATCTCGATGCGCGCCGTTCCGGCTTCCGGTTTGGCCGGGTTCACCGTGATCAGTGCGGTAAATTTCCTAAAATTTCCCTCTACCGGCACGCCCATTTGTTTTGAGACGAAGGCAATGCTGCTCTGCTGCGGGCGGGTCACGGTAAATTCTGTGCCGGATGCCAGCGCTGCGGCGAGCAGCAGTAGAATTAAAAGTAAATGTCTCATGGCATCTTTCGCAGAAACGGCATCATGCGCGCCAGTATGTCGTCGCGCTCGATCAAATGGTGCTTGAGTGCTGCACCGGCATGGGCAAGCACCAGCCCGAGCATCAGAAAGTTCAGGGTCTCATGCGCCTCTCTGAGCAGATCGCCCAGCTCCTTGTTCTTGCCCACCAGATCGGGCAGCGGTAGCACGCCGAACCACACGGTCTGGAAGCCTTTCGCGGAACTCATCAGCCAGCCGCTGAACGGTACCGCAAGGATCAGGCCGTACAGCAGGTAATGCATGCTCTGCGCAGCGATCTTCTCCCAGCGCGGCATCGTGTCCGGCAAGGGCGGCGGGCGATGGCTGCTACGCCATAATACCCGCAATATTGCCAGCAGCAGAATGCCGATCCCGATCCATTTGTGCCAGCTGAACAGCTTGAGTTTATGCGGCGACAGCGGCAGGTCGTGCATGTACACGCCCAGCGGAAAAGCGGCGAAGATTAGCAGTGCTGTCGCCCAATGCAGCAGGATGGCGGTGCGGGTATAGCGATCGTTCATGGTCGGTTACCTGTCTGGTCGGCTCATCCTGGTGGTGTTGGCGGCGCATGGCAATTTGCAAACTTCATCAAGCAGTTCGGCTTTGGCCGGGTAGCCAGAATTACGAGTGCTAATTATATGGCTGTAATATCCTCGATGGTACTCTTGTTTATTGCCCGGGCTCCAGGCCGGGCAGGTCGTCGATGCTGCGCGCATTCTTTTGTTTCTGGTATAGGGGCAGTTCTTCGGTTCCCTTTGCCTGCGCCCATTTTACAAGGGCATCTCGTTCTTCAACGTATTCAAACTTGGGCACGCCGTAGCCGCACGAGTCGCTGATGCGGGTGATGTCAACATCGATGATCGCCCTGGCGCCCGGGTAGTCCGGGAATAGCGCGCGGAGCTCGACCCATCGCGGCGATGCCGGCGTGATGGCCTGTCCATTGCCATGAAGCTTCAATATTTTTGGCGAACCGGTCAGCGCGCAGAACATCAATACGATCCGCCCGTTCTCGCGCAAATGGGCGATAGTTTCCGCGCCGCTTCCGGTGAGGTCGAGATAAGCGACGCGGTGCGGGCCGAGTATCCGGAGCGTGTCCAGCCCCTTCGGTGAGCAGTTGACATGACCGTCGCTTGCCAGCGGCGCCGTGGCAACGAAGAACAGGTGCTGTTCTTTGATCCATCCGGCCAGTTCGGGCGTGATTTCTTCGTAGAGTTTTCCCATGATTTGTTACCTATTTTTGCCTGTTGCTTTTGTGATTTTCAGTGGAGCCTAAATATTCTCCTCCGCCATCGCGGCGAGCTGTTCGGCCTGGTGCTCGGCCATCAGCGCGCCGGTCAGTTCGCCGATGTCGCCGTCCATGATCGCATCCATTTTGTATAGCGTCAGGTTGATGCGGTGGTCGGTGACGCGGCCTTGCGGGAAGTTGTAGGTGCGGATGCGCTCGGAGCGGTCGCCGCTGCCGACCAGGCTCTTGCGCGTCGCGGCGGTCTTGGCGTTCTGTTCGCGCACCTGTGCGTCCTTGATGCGGGCCGCCAGCACGCGCAGCGCCTGTGCCTTGTTCTGGTGTTGCGAGCGGCCGTCCTGGCACTCGACGACGACGCCGGTCGGCAGGTGGGTGATGCGCACCGCCGAATCGGTCTTGTTGATGTGCTGGCCGCCTGCGCCGCTGGCCCGAAAGGTGTCGATGCGCAGATCGGCGGAATTCAGCACCACGTCGTTGACCTCGTCCACCTCCGGCATGACCGCGACGGTGCAGGCCGAGGTATGCACGCGGCCCTGGGTTTCGGTTGCGGGGACGCGCTGCACGCGATGCGCGCCGGATTCGAATTTCAGCACCGAGTACGCGCCCTGGCCGATGATCCGGGCGATGATTTCCTTGTAACCGCCCATTTCGCCGGGGCTTTCCGAGATCACTTCCACCTGCCAGCGTTTGCGTTCGGCGAAGCGCGAATACATGCGGAACAGGTCGCCGGCAAACAGCGCCGCCTCGTCGCCGCCGGTTCCGGCGCGCACTTCCAGAAATACGCCGCGCTCGTCGTTGGGATCCTTGGGCAGCAACTGCACCTGCAATTCGGCGGCGAGTTGCGTCAGGCGTTCCTGCCCCTGTTTGATCTCGGCCTCGGCAAATTCTTTCATCTCGGGGTCGGACGCCATTTCCTGCGCGGTGTCGATATCGGCCTGGCAGGCCTGCCAGGCGTGGTATAGCTCCACGACCGGTTCGAGTTCGGCGCGTTCGCGGTTCAGCTTGCGGAACGCGTCCATGTCCCTGGTCGCGTCTTCGGTGCTCAGTAGTTGGTTGACTTCGAGCAGGCGCTCGCTCAGTTGGGCGAGTTTGGTGGCAATAGTTGGTTTCATTTCGATTCTATTTCGAAGGTCAAACAAGGCGGCGACGAGCGAACGACGCAGACAGTGCAAATGGCACGGCTAGGAGTGAGTGAGGAAGCCAACGCAGTTTCACCGATGAAATAGGATCGAAATCATTCTTCGGGGTGCAGGTGATAGAGACGGTGGATCACATCGAGAAAAGCTTCGCGGTCATCGCCATGCACCTGGTTCAGCGCCTGGGTCGGGGCATGCAGGAATTTGTTGGTCAGGCCGTTGCTCATCGCTTCCAGCACCTTCGCCGGGTCGTCACCTTTGGCCAGCAGGCGCAGGGCTTTTTCCATTTCGTGGCGGCGGTCACGCTCGGCATGGTCGCGCATTGCGCGGATTGTCGGCACCACTTCGCGCGATTCCATCCAGTGGATAAAATCCGCCACGCCGGAATCGATGATGATCTCGGCTTCCTTCACCGCACCCTGCCGTGCATCCAGCCCGTCTTTCACGACTTCTGCGATGTCGTCTACCGTGTACAGAAACACGTCGTTCAGCTCGGCGACTTCCGTTTCGACGTCGCGCGGCACGGCCAGATCGACGATGAAGATCGGGCGGTGTTTGCGTATCTTGAGCGCCCGCTCGACCATGCCTTTGCCGAGAATCGGCAGCGGGCTGGCGGTGCAGGTGACGATGATGTCGTGTTGCGCCAGTTGTTCCGGCAGGTCGTTCAGCGTGATCGCATGGCCGTTGATGCGCCGCGCCAGCACTTGAGCGCGCTCGATCGTGCGGTTCGCGACAGTGATGTGTTTCGGCGAGCGCGCCGCAAAATGCACCGCATTGAGTTCGATCATTTCGCCCGCGCCGATGAACAGCACGCGCTGTTCGGCGATGCTCGGGAAGATGCGCTCGGCCAGCCGCACCGCGGCGGCAGCCATCGAAACCAGGTTGGCGCCGATCTCGGTCTGGGTGCGCACGTCCTTGGCCACCGAGAAGGTGCGCTGGAACAGCTTGTGCAGCAGGAAACCCAGCGTACCGGCCTGTTCGGCATGGCGCACTGCCTGCTTCATCTGCCCGAGGATCTGCGGCTCGCCCAGCACCATCGAATCCAGCCCGCTCGCGACGCGGAACGAATGCTTGACCGCCTGCTCGCGCGGCAGCGTGTAGAGGTAGGGGTCGAGGTCTTTGCGCGACAGGTGGTGATATTGCGCCAGCCAGTCGATCGCATGGTCGGGCTGGGTGGAATTGCAATACAGCTCGGTGCGGTTGCAGGTGGACAAAATCGCCGCTTCCTTTGCCGCGCCGTTTTCCACCAGATTGCGCAGCGCGTTCTCCACTCCGTCCTCGTTGAAAGCGACTTGCTCGCGCACGGCAAGCGGCGCGGTCTGGTGGTTGATGCCAAAGGCGAACAACTGCATTTCGGTATATGCCTGACGGCAGAGCTAAAAGGAGCGCGGATTATAGTCGTAACGGCGGAGCAATGCCATGCGCCGCATCTGCGAAATTCGCATAGAATGCGCGCCTGTTCAATAAAATAGCGCGCTCATGGCCATTAAAGCTACCGTATTCAAAGCCGCCCTCCAGGTTGCCGACATGGATCGCCACTATTACGCCGATCACCTGCTGACGCTGGCGCGCCACCCCTCGGAAACCGACGAGCGCATGATGGTGCGGCTGCTGGCTTTCGCGCTATACGCCGACGAGGCGCTGATTTTCGGCAAGGGTATCAGCGGCAACGACGAGCCCGATCTGTGGCAGAAAGACCTTACCGGCGCGATAGAGCGCTGGATAGAGGTCGGGCTGCCCGACGAGCGCGATATCCGCAAGGCCGGCGGGCGGGCAAACCAGGTGGTCGTCATCAGTTACGGGCGTGCCGCCGACATCTGGTGGAATCAGAACCGTGACAAGTTGCAACGCCTGGATAATCTCGTTGTGCTCAATCTCGCGAGTGAGAGCACCCAGGCGCTTGCCGCGCTGGTCAGCCGCACGATGCAGCTGCAATGCGCGATTCAGGAGGGGCAGGTGATGGTGACCAGCGCTGCGGGCATGATTGAGGTTGAGCCGAAAGTGTTGAAGGCGGCTGTTGGGGCATGAGCGCGAATACATTGCGCTGCCCCTGTGGCGGGGCTGACTATTCGGTCTGTTGCGGGCGCTACCACGGTGGTTTGCCCGCGCCGGATGCCGAGGCGCTGATGCGTTCCCGGTACAGTGCTTACGTACTCGGCTTGGAAAGCTATCTGCTTGCTACCTGGCATCCCGATACCCGTCCTGCCGAACTCGATCTTGCGGCAGACAAGATGAAATGGATAGGGCTCGATATAAAGAACTGCACGGCAGAATCGGCAGATCAGGCTACCGTGGAGTTTGTTGCGCGCTACAAGATCGCCGGGCGCGCCCATCGTTTGCATGAAATCAGCCGGTTTGTGTGCGTGGAGGGGCAATGGTTTTATGTGGACGGAAAATTTCCGGCAAGGCGCGAGCGATGAGCCGTGCTTCCGGAAAGGCGCGCACGTTGACGTGAAACTCGCGTAGCGATTTGTTTGCCCTTTCTCCCGCAGGGATTGAAGATTGCCTTTCGCGTTCGCCTCCTCGCCCGCTTGCGGGATAACCAGCGACTTGCACGGATTTATCGTGCTTAGTCGAATGGCTAGTTGCTTTACCAGAGGATTGAGGAGAGGGCATCGGGGGAAAGTTGGATAGGGGGAAGCGGGCATGGCGCGTTTTATTAACGGGGGGTGGTATCTTTGCCATGCCCGTTAGGCCGCTTAATCCATTACAATCGTCTGGTTTGTTGATTCAGGGGCGCTAATGTCAAGCAGCATGGAAAAACTGGCCGTTTTATTTGCCGATATCTGCGGCAGCACCGCGCTTTACGATAACCTTGGCGATGATCTGGCGCGCCGCCTGATAGCGCGCTGCATTGCCACAATGGTCAACGAGATTCCCGCGCATCAGGGCACGCTGGTCAAAACCATCGGCGACGAAATCATGTGCACTTTCCCCAGCGCCGAGGCTGCACTGAATGCCGCTTGTGCGATGCAGCGCGCGGTGGAGCATGGCAGGCTGGAGGAAGGCGCCCGGATGCATATCCGCATCGGTTTTCATTATGGCGATGCGATTCGCGAGGCTGGCGATGTGTTCGGCGATACCGTTAACGTTGCCGCGCGTGTCGCGGCGATAACCAGGGCTAGCCAAATCATGGCGACCCGGGCCGTGGTTGACGCCTTGCCGCCCGATTCGCGCGACAAAATGCGCCAGATCATGCGCGCCGAATTCAAGGGAAAGCAGGAGCAGTTCGATATTTTCCTGGTGGTATGGGAAATGGATGACATGATGAGCACCCGCATCGGCACCCCGGAATTCCGCAAATCCCCGGAGAATAACGATGAGTTGTCCCTGCGTTATCGCAATCAGGAGATCAGGATCGGCAAGGATCGCAGGACCGCAGTGATGGGGCGCGGCGAAATTTGCGATATTGTCGTGCAAAATAATTTTGCATCGCGCCAGCACGCCCGTATCGAGTTGCGGTTCGGAAAATTTGTTCTTGTGGATCAGAGCACCAATGGGACGTATACCCGCTCCAGTGACGGCAATGTGGCGCGCATCGCCCGTGAGGAAATGATCCTGCAAGGCTCGGGCTCCATCAGCATGGGGCGGCCTTATACCGAAAACCCCGTCGATCTGATCGAATTCGCGATTACTTCAACCCGTGCCCGCAACAAGTGAGCAGAGTAAGAGAGATGGAAATTGCCAAAATACTTTTTATGGTAAAGGGAGAAGAGGGAAGGGGGAAGGGTAAGAACTCCTTTCCGAATAAAGGGTGCGAGGGTTTTATCCTTCAACCCTTCACTCTTCCCCCTTCTCCCTTCTCTATTCGGTCAAGCGGCCAGCCGAGGTTTTCAGGTTCAATAGCTTTCATGCTCGGGGCTCTTGTATGACAACCTTTATGACGACCGGCAAATTGCCATGAAAATCCAGGAAAAAATTACCGGTCTGCTGGCGTTCTACTTTCTGGTGGCGCTGGTTGCGATCAGTTCGACGCTTTATGTTTCCTGGCGGCTGGAAGGGGGGGCTGCGGCGATCAACGACGCCGGCAGTGAGCGCATGCGCTCGTTCCATATCGCCTTCCTGCTGGCACAGCAAGTGCAGCAACCTTCCGCTGAATTGCGGCGCGATATTGAGGCGAAAGTTGCACAATTCGAAAAGGTGCTGGCGAATCTTGAACGTGGCGACCCGCAACGCCCGCTTTCCTTGCCCAAAGATGAAGCGGTGCGCACCCAGATGAGCAAATTGTGGCAGGCATGGCATGGCGACATCAAGCCCCGCATCGGACGCATACTCGATGTGCCGCAACGGGAAAAGCAGGAAAAAATGTTGGCGGAGTACCGTCCTGTCGTGGAAGAGTTCGTTGATAAAGTGGATGAGTTGGTGACGCTGGTGGAGCACAGTAATGCTCACGCCACCACGCTGTTGCGCACCTATCAAATCGGGCTGGCGAGCCTTGCATTGATCGGTACAGTGTTGCTGATGAGTTTGTTTTTGCTGATGGTGGTGCGCCCCGTCACACGTTTGCGGGAAGGCATCCAGCGCATGGGTAAAGCCGACTTTGACGTGCGCCTGCCTGTTGCAGGCAAGGATGAGTTTGGCGAGCTGGCAGAAGGTTTTAACCGTATGGCTAGGCAGTTGCAGGATATCTATTCGACGCTGGAGCTTCGGATAGAGGAGAAGACACGCAGCATCGAAATCAAGAACCGTGAACTTACGGCGCTTTACGATGTGGCTGCGTCGCTTAATTCATCCACTGCAACAGAGCCTCTTTGCAATATTGTACTGGGCAAGTTGTCCACTCTGGTTGGAGCGCGCGATGGCGTGGTGCGACTGGCCGACCAGAAGGGAGCGCAACTGCGGATTGTTGCGGCATGCGGGGTTTCTGAATCTTTTCTGGCCGAGGAGGCTTGTCTTTCTGTCGGCAGTTGCCTGTGTGGCGAGGTGGCGCGTGACGGTATTGCGATCAGTTCCGATTTTTCCAGATTGCCGTCGCAAATGTTGCTGCATACATGCAAACACAGCGGGTTCAAGGCGATGGTGGCTGTTCCGATTCGCTCCAAACAAATGGTGCTGGGCACGATCAGCCTGTTCTTTGATACGCCGCGCGTTTTGCCGCCCTCGGATATTCGCCTGCTGGAGTCGGTAGGGCAGCATCTTGGCATCGCCATCGAAAACCAGCGGCTGGTCGCGCGCGAGAAAGAAATGGCAGTCTCCGAGGAGCGCAACCTGCTGGCCCAGGAGCTGCACGACAGTATTGCCCAGTCGCTGGCTTTCCTGAATATTCAAGTGCAATTGCTGGATGAAGATTTGCGGCAGGAACGTACTGTGCAGGCGCTGCAAAGCCTGGTGCAGATACGCGAAGGTGTGCAGGAAAGTTATGATGATGTGCGCGAACTGCTGGTGCATTTCCGTACACGCATCGGCAACGCTGATCTGGATACCGCCTTGCGTAGCGCCCTGGAAAAATTTGAGGGGCAGACCGGTATCTGCACGGCCTTTTCCCATCGCGGGGCAATACCTGAATTACCGCCGGAGCATGTATTGCAGGTCATGCACATCGTGCATGAATCGCTTTCCAACGTGCGCAAACATGCCAAGGCGAGCCGTGTTGACGTGGAGCTTGTGTGCGATGGAGAATGCGCGCTTGATATTCGCGATGATGGCGTCGGCTTCAATACCACGCACGATGCCGGCGATATTCATGTAGGCTTGCGCATCATGCGTGAACGGGCGCACCGCATCGATGCCGAGTTAACGCTGGAATCGGCGCCCGGACAGGGTACGTTGGTACGCCTTGCCATGGCGCACGGGAGTGATACAAGAACATGAAGCCGATACGCATTTTGATTGTTGACGACCATACGCTGTTTCGCAGCGGCATCAAGCTGGTATTGCAGCGCCATTCCGGGTTCGATGTGGTGGGCGAAGCGGGCGACGGGCTGGAAGGCGTCAAGCGCGCAAAGCAGCTTAAGCCGGATGTGGTGTTGCTCGACCTGCACATGTCCGGGACTGGCGGGCTGGAAGCCTTGCGCCTGCTGGTGGAGGATATGCCGGAAACGCAAGTAGTCATGCTCACCGTTTCGGAAGACGCCGAGGATTTGCTGGAAACGCTGCGTGCAGGTGCGCGCGGTTACCTGCTCAAAAATATCGACACCGAGTTTTTGCTGGAATCGATTCAGCGCGCGGCGCGTGGCGAATCCGTGATGTCGCCGCAAATAGCGCACAAACTGGCCGATTCATTGCGCGCTTCGCCAAAAACAGGCCCTGCTGCGGAGAGCAATAACCTGGACAAACTCTCATCTCGTGAACGTGAAATTCTCATCATGGTCGCACGCGGAGATAGCAACAAGGAAATTGCGGGTGTGCTCAACTTGTCGGAATCCACGATCAAGATTCATGTGCAGGGTATCCTCCGCAAGCTCAATATCGCCGGACGTGTGCAGGCTGCCGTGTATGCGGTAGAGCATGGCCTTGTTAATGAGAAATAACAAATCTTTGGCTGATGATTATGCTTGCAGGGGTATTATTGAGTTTGCTCATATTGGTGTGACTGATCGAAAGAACTAGGTGGGCTACCCAAAAGAACTAGTTCTTTTTCTTCAGTTAATTTGTTCTTCGGAAGAATGGGCATACCCTTTACATAAGCCTACTCTGTGCAGTGCAGATTGACCAAATCTTCTTGAGAGGAGTGGTAAAAATGAAAATGCTCGTTTGTCATGACGGTTCAAGGAAGGTGCAGGCTGCACTGGAGGCTTCCATTGCGATGCTTAAGCGTGAAAAGCTGGAAATAATTCTGGCGACGGTTGTTGAAGAACCGGCTGACGCCAGTAGTTATGACGAGGCGTCATTTGAAGCGTTGCGTGCCAAAAGGGAATCGGACTTGAAAGAGGCGGCGGGCCAGGTGGCCAAACAGGGCTTTGACGTGGAGGTGGTTATAGCGGTCGGTGATGCCCGCAAAATGCTGGTAGAGGCTGTCAGGAAGAAAAAGCCGGATATCGTGATGATTACCAGTCGCCCTCCTCAAGGGGGAGTAAGGTTCGGCAATGTCACTGTCAGTGTCAGTGATTATTTGCTCCACCATATCACCGACTGTCCTGTATTGGTTATGCATTAAGGGATTGAAGAAGGTTGCCAAGGTTTTTTGAGGTGCTTCAAAGCCAAAGAGGAGATTTAAAAATGGCCGGATCAGGAAGAACAGAAGAAAAAACGATGGGCTGGATGGATTTGTTCGCCTTCGGCAGGGCAGAGATTGCGGCTCTGCACAAGACATGGATAGCATTTTTTATTACATTCTATGTCTGGTTCAACATGGCGCCGCTTGTGACGACGATCATGAAAGACACCGGCCTGACACTGGATCAGCTCAAGGTGCTTGCGATCTGCAACGTCGCGCTAACCGTTCCTATGCGTGTTGTCGTGGGGATGCTGTGCGACCGTATAGGGCCGCGCAAGACTTTCTGTATCGTGATGTGGGCGATGGCTTTCCCATGTATCGGTTTCGCTTTTGCCTCCACTTATACGGAAATGCTGATCGCCAGGCTGATCCTGAGCGCGGTTGGCACGGGCTTTGTCGTCGGTATCGCGATGACGTCACTCTGGTTCAAGCCGAGGGACGCGGGTTTTTCGCAAGGCGTCGAGGCGGGCCTTGGTAACTGGGGTTCATCGCTGGCGGCAATAACGATGCCGATCCTGGCGCTCACGGTTTTCGATAGCTGGAGGTGGGCTGTCGCAAGCAGCGGTATCGTGATGTTTGCGTATGGTGTGTACTACTGGTTTGCGATTACCGACGGGCCTGAGGGCACGGCCAGGCCGATAGCCAGAAAGGCGCAGGCAATCGAAGTTTCCACCTGGGGCGATTTGGTTATAGCGATCCTCTGGACCATGCCTATCTGGGGTGTGCTTTCGCTGCTGGTCAGGATGGTGACGAAAAAGGGCTATATCACCGCTGATGTTTCATACATGCTGTATGCGGTTATCGCGATCATGGTGGTGTACCAGGCATTGGCGCTGATCAAGGTCAATGTGCCGATCCTCAAGAAAGGCGTGCCTGAAGACGATAAATACCGGTTTACCCAGGTCGGCACGCTCTGTGCGTCCTATGTGGTAACGTTCGGCGCCGAACTTGCGGTTATTTCGATGCTGCCGATGTTCTTCCAGAAAACGTTCTCGTTAACCCCGGTAATGGCTGGCCTGTTTGGCTCGATGTTTGCGCTGATGAATTTCTTTTCCAGGGCGCTCGGCGGTTACGTATCGGATCGCACACCCACCAGAAAACTCGCGCATATGATCTATCTTGCGGGCGTTGCCGGCGGTTTTGCGTTGATGGGTATGATCACGCCTGATTGGTCGCTGGTTATGGCGGTTGTGGTTACGATAATTTGCGCCATGTTTGTCACGGGCGGTTGCGGGACAACCTTTGCTCTGGTGCCGTTCGTCAAGCGGCGTATCACCGGGAATGTGGCGGGGTATGCGGGAGCCTATGGCAATGTGGGGGCTGTGGTATTTACCTCTGCCTATGTCACGATGACTGACAGCGAGTTTTTCCTGATGCTCGGCGGGACAGCGGCGGCAGTATTTGTTTTCTGCCTTTTCTTTATGAAAGAGCCAGAGGGCGCCTTTGCCAAGGAATATCAGCTTTCGTCGGTTGACAAGGAGATGATGGCAGGAGGGCATTGATGTGGCCGGATATCAGGTTTGATTTAATTAAGGTTGTGTGTTTGTGTTGGATGTGAAACTT
Organism: Gallionellaceae bacterium; assembly: GCA_019753125.1. GTDB lineage: Bacteria > Pseudomonadota > Gammaproteobacteria > Burkholderiales > Gallionellaceae > Gallionella. The sequence continues at coordinate 47,928 of JAIELH010000021.1, forward strand.
TTAGACGTAAAACTGTAAATAAAAGGAAAATTTATTATGTCAAGATTGCCAAGATGGGAACCGGAAGATCCGAAGTTCTGGGAAGAAACTGGTAGCGCGATTGCGTGGCGCACCTGCGCCTTAACGACGTTTTCGCTGATATTCTCGTTCGCTACCTGGTTTGTCATGAGCGCGGTGGTCGTGAGAATGCCTGCGATAGGCTTCAAGTTCACGACCATGGAACTGTTCTGGCTCGCGGCGATACCGGGGTTTGCGTCCGGTATTTTGCGGCTGATACATTCCAACTTTATTCCGGTGCTCGGAACCAGGCCGGTCGTGAGCATCTCGACGATTATCAAGGTGCTGCCGATGGTGTGGCTGGGTTTCGCGATTCAGGATACAAGCACGCCCTGGGCAACATTCATGGTCATCGGATTTCTTACCGGTATGGGGGGGGGGGACTTTTCTTCGTTCATGCCTTCCACGAGTATCTTTTTCCCGAAGAGGCTACAGGGGCTCGCATTAGGTATCCAGGCGGGGTTGGGTAATTTCGGGGTAAGTATTGTTCAGTTTGTGGCGCCATGGATCATCGGCTTTGCGGCTCTTGGAGCGATAGCCGGCGGGCCGCAGCCCTTTACCAAGGTTGATGTTCTCAAGGATATCGCAGTCACCAAAAATGCCAGCGGCATCGTTACCGACGTGGTAGCCAAGAGGCCAGACCTGGCGGCCGCCACAGAGATCACCAGAGAAGGCGATGTGATCAAGAATGTGGTGATCAAAGAGACGGAAACCACCAAGAACATGAAGGTGGAACTCAAGAAAAACGATGCTGGTTTGATCACTGATGTGGTGGTCAAGAAAGTGGTCAAGAAGGATATCTATTTGCAGAACGCCCTTTTTATATGGGTTCCATTCCTTGTTGTTGCATTTATCCTGTGTGCGATATTCCTGAGAAGCGTCACGGTTCCTGCAAGAGGCTTCAAGGGGCAGTTTGAAATCCTGAGCAGCCTGAACCGGGCGCGCACACATACATGGAACTGCACGATCACCTATATCTGTTCATTCGGTTCGTTTTCCGGTTATGCGGCCGCGTTCCCGATGATGATCAAGACCATCTATGGCGGCTTTGACGGTGCGCCGGATCCATTGGCGTACGCCTTCCTTGGTCCGCTAATCGGCGGGCTTGTTCGTGCGCTTACCGGCGGTATATTTGACAAGATCGGCGGCAGCAAGGGTATGCACTGGACGACGCTCGGGCAGATCGCCGGTTGCCTGGCGCTTGTGTTTGGCGGATTCCTGACGCCGACCAGCCTCGATCAGTTCCAGGGGTTTCTTTACATCATGTTGTTTATTTTCCTGATGACAGGCACAAACAACGCGGCAACCTTCCGCCAGTATCCGATCGTATTCGCGTATTCGCCAGCCAAGGGCGCGCAGATGCTGGGCTGGACGGGAGCATGGGCGGCATTCGGCCCATTTATCTGGACCTCGCTGATCGGCGCGTCAATAACTAATACCGGCAGCGCGATAACATTCTTCGTTGGCGTTTCGATATTCTATGCTTATTCTTTCTTCATCAACTGGTGGTACTACACCCGCGAGGGGGCCGAGCGGTTTGATTACGGCAATTCCGGCGGTACCTGGTGGGACAAGCTCTCCGATAAAGAGAAGGAGCATATGAAACACGTAGACTTGCATCAACCTGATTGATGTAGCACACATGAGGGAAGGCCATGGCCTTCCCTCTTTTTTTGCTTCAGAAATAGCTCTTCATCGTAACGTTCCTTGAACCCTTTCGAGTAAGAGGGAGTGAAGGGGGCTTTGGTTGCATCATCTTGATGAGCTTATGGCTCACGCGAAATTATTACCGTGAAAAATCTGGATATCATTGTCAATTCACTAGGCATAACCTACGGGATCATCCTGATTCTGACTGTCTTCGTTCGCACCCAATTCACTGAGTTGATGCGTGTGGATGCCCTGTTAATGCCGCAGCCAACTGAAAGCACCAGACCCGTTAATCTGGTTATCGGGCTTCTGGTGGCGGGTTACGGCATTTATTCATTAATTGGCTAGATGAAAAATCAGCCTCGCTAAATAAACAAAAACAGCAGGAGAATGTCACGCGGACAGTTAGCCGCAGTTCCGCTGGCTTTTGAAAACGGGGAATGGAGGGCGGCAGATCGGCGTTTATAAGAGCCTGCTGAAACGGCCTGTAATCGCCAGTTTATGACTACCCGAAAGAACTAGTTCTTTTTCCTGTTTGATTTGTACTTCAGAAGAATGGGCATCGTGTCCATGCAGGTATATCCTCGTGATGCAGGCTGCTTGAACCATGTTTGAACGAGTGTTAAAAGAATGTTGGTTTTGCTGTGATGATTCAGGAATTGTCCGGTCTGCTTTGGAGAAGCCCATTGCGATGTTCAGGTGCGAAAAACCAGAGATAAATTTGGTGGTTTAAAGTAGCCAAAGGGTAAATCGTGATAAGCAAAAAAGAGCGGCAAGGCTCGCTGGATACCGGAGGCGCAACCAGCCACAGTTCTGCCGATATTGAGAGGTGGGATGTCGAGGATAATGCCTTTTGGGAGTCAACCGGCAAAAAAATTGCCACTCGCAACCTGTGGCTTTCGATCCCTAACTTGCTGTGCGGCTTTGCTGTATGGGCGATGTGGGGCATCATCACGGTGCAGATGCTTAACCTCGGTTTTCCCTTTAAGCCGGTAGAATTGTTTACGCTGACCGCGATTGCCGGGTTGATGGGCGCCACGTTGCGCATACCGGCATCGTTCTTTATCAGCATTTGCGGCGGGCGCAATACCATCGTCCTCACCAGTGCGCTGCTGATCGTTCCGGCCATCGGTGCGGGACTTGCGTTGCAGGACAAAACTATGCCGCTGTCAGTGTTCCAGTTCTGGGCTTTTCTGTCCGGCATCGGCGGCGGCAATTTTGCCTGTTCAATGTCCAATATCAGCGGTTTTTTTCCGAAGCGGTTGCAAGGCACTGCGCTGGGGTTGAATGCGGGGCTGGGTAACTTTGGCGTGACCACCATGCAGATATTGATACCGCTGGTGATGACTGTTGGCGTTTTCGGTGCGATCGGCGGCGAGCCGATGACGTTGCTGAAAGATAGCGGCTGGATCCTCGGCAGGATTACTGCCGGCACGCCAACATTCATCCAGAATGCCGGTTTTGTCTGGGCGGCGATATTGATTCCTCTGGTGCTTGCAGCATGGTTCGGCATGAACAACCTGCTGCCGTTGTCGCCCAACTATGGTAGTACGCTGGCTGCTTTCGCAAAAATATTCTACCTGTGGGGCTTGGCCGGCGTAGTCGGCGCCGTCGGGTTATATTTTTATCTTCCAGCGCCGACCGGGGCAGGCATGTTAAACATGTGGGTGGCGTTGCCGCTGATCATGCTTGCCACGTTGTTTGTGATGAAACTTGCGGCGGTCGGCGACATGAAGGTTAACATCAACAAGCAGTTCGCCATTTTCGACAACAAGCACACCTGGTCGATGACTGTGCTCTATGTGTTGACTTTTGGTTCGTTCATCGGGTTTTCGATGGCTTTGCCGTTATCCATATCGGTGATATTCGGCGTCAGCCATGTGCCTGATGCGACCGGTGTCATGCAGCATACCCTGAGGAACCCAAACGCGCCGTCCGCACTGGCCTATGCCTGGGTCGGCCCGTTTGTCGGGGCGCTGATCCGCCCGGTAGGCGGCTGGATTGCCGACAAAGTGGGCGGGTCCATTGTCACGCAAGTCATTTCTGCGGTGATGGTAGTATCTTCCGCTACATTGGGTTATGTGATGTTGCTGGCCTACAAGTCGGCGGCGCCGGAAGAATATTTCATGATCTTCATGGAGTTGTTTGTGATTCTGTTTGCCGCTACGGGATTGGGTAACGGTTCCACTTTTCGTACGGTGGGCGTAATTTTTGACCGTGCGCAGACTGGCCCGGTGCTCGGCTGGATTTCTGCCGTGGCCGCTTATGGAGCGTTCATCGCTCCGGTGGTGATCGGCGGGCAGATCAAGGCAGGCACACCGGAAAATGCGATGTATGGATTTGCGGTGTTCTACGCGTTGTGTCTCGTTCTAAACTGGTGGTTTTACTTGCGTAGCGATTCCGAGATCAAGAACCCGTAAGAGGTTTTATATGGGACGGTTGTATTGATATTGGGGTATTGGTTGCAGTGTGCCTTGATGTTAATTATTAATAATTTTCCGTTCCTTGACTTGAGTCAATATTCAGTTGTTTGATATACTAGATATTCGCCTTTGTCTCCGTTGAAATGACAAAATCGGGATTGTTAGAGGTTTGCAAAATGCTGGTCGGTTACGGGGATTGAGAACATTAAAAGCCCTTGAGCCAGGAAGTTTGAACATAATTATCATAAGAGGAGCAGGAAAAAAACATGAGTCACTTTCTCGATCGATTGAAATTTTTGGAAAAAATCAAGGAGACTTTCTCCAATGGTCACGGCATCGTCACCAACGAGGATCGCCAGTGGGAAGATGCCTACCGTCATCGTTGGGCGCACGATAAAGTGGTGCGCTCCACGCACGGCGTAAATTGCACTGGCGGCTGTTCGTGGAAAATTTTTGTCAAGAATGGCCTGGTTGCGTTCGAGATGCAACAAACCGATTATCCGCGTACGCGTGAAGACCTGCCCGATCATGAGCCGCGCGGCTGCCAGCGCGGCGCCAGTTTCTCCTGGTACCTGTACAGCCCGCAACGCATCAAACATCCGCTGATCCGCGGACGCCTGCTCGATTTGTATCGCGCCGAACGCAAGACCGGCAAGGATCCGGTGGAAGCATGGGCCGCGATTCAGGCCGACGAAAAGAAGCGCAAGCAATATACCGCCGTACGCGGCTTGGGTGGTTTCGTGCGCACCTCCTGGGATGAGGTGAAAGAAATCATCGCTGCCGCCAACGTCCACACCATCAAGAAGTGGGGGCCGGACCGTATTTTCGGTTTCTCGCCGATCCCGGCAATGTCACAAATTTCCTACGCTTCCGGCGCGCGCTATCTGTCGCTGATCGGCGCGGCGTGCGGCTCATTCTATGACTGGTACTGTGATTTGCCGGCGGCATCCCCGCAAACATGGGGCGAGCAGACCGACGTGCCGGAATCGGCCGACTGGTTCAATTCCACCTACATCATCGTCTGCGGCTCCAGTCTGCCGACGACGCGTACGCCGGACGCTCACTTCGTTTCGGAAGTGCGTTACAAGGGCGCGAAGATCATCTCGATGGCGCCCGATTATGCCGAGTTCTGCAAGGCGTCCGATCTGTGGATGCCGGTCAATCCTGGCACCGATGCCGCCGCCTTCCTGGCGATGGGGCATGTGGCGCTGAGAGAGTTCTACATCGACAAGCAGGATCCGTATTTTGCCGAATATGCCCGCAAGTACACCGACCTGCCGGTTCAGGTCATGCTGCGCAAGCAGGGCGACGCTTATGTATCCGACCGTTGCCTGCGCGCCTCCGATTTCAATGGTGCGATGGGCGAGACCAACAACCCTGATTGGAAAACCGTCGTCTATGACGAAAAAACCAGGAACTATGTTGTGCCGAATGGCTCAATCGGCTTCCGTTGGGGCGAAGAAGGCAAGTGGAATCTGCTGCCGAAAAATGCCGCCAGCCAGCAGGAGATAGCAGCCGAACTGACTTGTATCAATAGCAAGGATGCCGTGGTTTCGGTTGGCTTCCCGCATTTTGAGACCGGCGAAGACAATCTGCTGTTCCGCAATGTGCCGGTGCGCAAGTTGAAGCTGGCCAATGGTGAGGAAGTGCTGGTCACTTCCGTGTTTGACATGCAAGTTGCACAGTACGGTATTGACCGCGGCTTGGGCGGCGGCAATGTCACCAGGGATTACAACGATGCTAGCGTGGCTTACACCCCGGCGTGGGCGGAGAAAGTTACCGGCGTCAAGGCAGGTGATCTGGAGCGCACCGGGCGTGAATTTGCTTACAACGCGTCCAGGACACATGGCAAATCCATGGTGATCATGGGCGCCGCGATCAACCACTGGTACCACAACGATATGGGTTACCGTGGCGTGATGAACCTGTTGCATATCTGCGGTTGCGTGGGGCAATCGGGCGGCGGCTGGGCGCACTATGTGGGCCAGGAAAAATTGCGTCCGCAGGCCGGTTGGGCGCCGATCGCGTTTGCACTCGACTGGCAGCGTCCGCCACGTCACATGAACTCCACTTCCTACTGGTACTTCCACACCGACCAGTGGCGCTACGAGACTCTCAGAGGTGATGATCTGACGTCGCCTGCCGGTAAAGGCAAGTACAAGGGCTACTCGCTGGCCGACTACAACGTTGCTGCAGTGCGCATGGGCTGGTTGCCGTCTGCGCCGCATTGGAACGTCAACCCGCTTGACTTGGTCAGCGAAGCCGAAAAAGCTGGTGCTACCGACGAAGCCAGCATCGGCAAGCATATTGTCAACAAGCTCAAGGACGGCTCGCTGGATGTCGCCTTTGCCGATCCGGATAGCCCGACCAATTGGCCGCGCAATGTGTTTATCTGGCGCGGCAATTTGATCGGGACATCGAGCAAGGGACATGAGTATTTCCTCAAGCATCTGCTGGGCACGCAGAATGGCGTGCTGCAGGAGGGCGGCGACGGGCGCGACAACAAGCTGGTCAAGTGGCACGACGAAGCGCCGGTCGGCAAGCTGGATCTGTTCGTGGATATCAACTTCCGTCTGAATTCCACCGGTGCGCATGCCGACATCATCCTGCCGACCGCAACCTGGTACGAGAAGAACGACCTCAATACCACCGACATGCATCCGTTCATCCACCCGCTGTCGGAAGCGGTATCGCCGGGCTGGGAGTCGATGTCCGACTGGCAGATATTCAAGAACATCGCGCAAACCTTCTCCGGGCTGGCCGAGAAACATCTCGGTACACGCAAGGACGTCGTTGCGCTGCCGATGCAGCATGATTCGGCATTTGAAATGGCTCAGCCATTCGGTGAGGTCAAGGACTGGAAGAAAGGCGAATGCGATCCGGTTCCAGGCAAGACCATGCCGCTGCTCAAGGTGGTTGAACGCAATTTTGGCGATACCTACAAGAAATATATCGCGCTTGGCCCGTTGATGCCAAAACTGGGCAACAACGTCAAGGGACTCGACTGGGATACCAAGACAGAGTATGAGCAACTCGGGGTAATGAACGGTACGGTAAAAGTACCGGGCGTTTCGTTCGGCATGCCGTCTCTCGAAGAAGATATCTACGTTTGTGATTCGATCATGCGCATGGCGCCGGAAACCTGTGGTGAAGTGGCGCATAAGTCATGGAGCGCGCTATCCAAGAAGACCGGTATCGACCACCATCATCTGTATGCCGCACGTCACGAGGACAAGATCACGTTCCGCGATATTCAGGTGCAACCGCGCAAGATCATCACCGCGCCTACCTGGTCCGGTATCGAATCGGAAACGGTTTCCTACACTTCGTGCTACACGAATATTCATGAGCATATCCCGTTCCGTACCCTGACCGGGCGTGCCCATTTTTATCAGGATCACGAGTGGTTCCTGGACTTCGGCGAAGGCTTCTGTGTGCATAAACCGCCGCAAGACATGAAGTCGTTCAAGGGCGTGCCCGCGAGCATCATGAAGGAGAAGCACGTCAAGCTGCAATGGATCACACCGCATTCCAAGTGGGGTATCCATTCGAGCTATCAGGACAATTTGCGGATGCTGACGTTGTTCCGTGGCGGCCCGTATGTGTGGATATCCGAAACCGATGCCAAGGCGGCGGGAATCGAGGATAACGACTGGGTCGAGGCAATCAACTCCAACGGTGCGACCGTGGCGCGTGCTGTGGTATCGCAACGTGTGTCGCGCGGTATGGCGCTGATGTATCACGCCCAGGAGAAGATTGTGAACGTGCCGGGGTCCAACACCACCGGCAAGCGTGGCGGTATTCTCAATTCGGTGACACGTGTCGTCATCAAGCCGACCAACATGGTTGGCGGATACGTGCAATTGGCTTACAGCTTCAATTACTACGGTACGGTGGGTTGCAACCGCGATACCGAGGTGATTCTGCACAAGGTCGCGGATAAGGATATCGACTGGCTGGAGCGGCCGCTTACGCCGGAACGGGAAGCGCAACTGAACCCGCCCGGAATCGGCCCGAAATAAAGAGTAGGGTGGGTTAGCCGCTTTGCGGCGTAACCCACCAACAAGCATATGGCAGATAACGGCCTACAGCCCTATCAGCCCTACGAAGGAGATAAAAATGAAAGTAAGAGCACAATTCGCATTTGTCTTTAACCTGGATAAGTGTATCGGTTGCCACACCTGTTCGGTGACATGCAAGAACACGTGGACCAACCGCAGGGGCATGGAGTATGTCTGGTTCAACAACGTCGAATCCAAGCCCGGCATCGGCTATCCGAAGAACTGGGAAGACCAGAAGAAGTGGAAGGGCGGCTGGACGATGGACAGTGGCAAGCTGGAGCTGAAATCCGGCGGCAGGGCTTCGAAGCTGTTGAACATCTTCGCCAACCCCGATCTGCCGCAGATCGACGAATACTACGAGCCGTTTACCTATAACTACGCCCGTTTGCAGAACGCGCCGCTGTCCGAGGCTGCGCCTACCGCACGCCCGCTGTCGATGATCACCGGCGACCCGATGGAAAAGATCACCTGGGGGCCGAACTGGGAAGACGATCTGGCCGGCGAATACGCCAAGCGCAGCGAAGACAAGAACATGGACAACATCCAGAAAGAGATGTACGGCCAGTTCGAAAACACCTTCAACCTGTATTTGCCGCGTATTTGCAACCACTGCCTGAACCCGGCATGCGTGGCTGCCTGCCCGTCCGGTTCGATCTACAAGCGTGAAGAAGACGGTATCGTGCTGGTCGATCAGGACAAGTGCCGCGGCTGGCGCTTCTGCATGAGCTCGTGCCCGTACAAGAAGGTGTATTACAACTGGGAATCCGGCAAGGCCGAGAAATGTATCGCCTGCTACCCGCGCGTTGAGTCGGGTATGCCGACGATATGTTCGGAATCCTGCGTTGGCCGCATCCGCTATAACGGCGTCATGCTGTATGACGCCGACCGTATCGAAGAACTGGCCAGCGTTACCAACGAGCAGGATCTGTACGAAGCGCAATGCAAGATATTCCTCGACCCGAATGATCCTAAAGTGATTGCCGCCGCGCGCGCCGAGGGGATCAACGAAGACTGGATCATCGCCGCGCAGAAGTCGCCGATCTACAAGATGGCGATCGAATGGAAGATCGCGTTCCCGATGCACCCGGAGTTCCGCACGCTGCCGATGGTTTGGTACGTGCCGCCGCTCTCCCCGGTGCAATCCCAGCTTGACCAGGGCAACCTGCCGGTTGGTCCGGATGGCGTGATTCCGTTGGCCGGCACGATGCGTCTGCCGGTACAGTACCTTGCCAACTTGCTTACAGCAGGCAAGGAAGCGCCGATTGTCAGCGCGCTGAACCGCCTGATCGCGATGCGCAGCTACCTGCGTTCGATACATGTCGAAGGTCAGGCAGATACACGCCCTCTGGTTGCCGCCGGCATTACCGAAGATCAAGCCAAGGAAATGTACCGTTACCTGGCCATTGCCAACTACGAAGACCGCTACGTCATCCCAACCGGTCATGAGGAAGAGCGCCTGGCAGACCCACACGGATTCCAGGGACAGAACGGCTTTACGTTCGGCAACGATTCCTCGACCGGGATCAGCAAGATCACGCTGTTCCCGAGGCGTCGCAAGGAGTCTGCCGAGCCTGCCGAACTGGCTCCTCACGCAGACAATCGCTAAGGGGGGATCGTGCAGATTTATAAAATATTATCGGTGCTGCTGGAGTATCCGGATCAGGAATTGCTGGATCACCTGCCGGAACTCCGCACAGAAATAGCGAAAAGTCCGGATATAGACATCGCGGAAAAGGATGCATTGCGGAAATTTCTCGAGCATCTGGCCAATACGCCGCTGACCGGGCTGCAAGCGGACTACGTGAAGACGTTCGATTTGACGCCGGAACACAGCTTGCATTTGACGCACCATTTGTTCGGTGATGACAATGACAAGAATCGCGGGCCGGCGCTGATTGATCTGGGCGAGCTGTATAAGGATTACGGTGTGAAGGTGATGACTAATGAGTTGCCGGACTATCTGCCGCTGATTCTGGAATTTGCCGCGATGCTGGATGATAACGAGGCGATGGTGTTTCTCGCCGATGCCAAAAAGGTGCTCAAGGTGCTGACCGATAATCTGAACAAGGCCGGCAGCCCATACGCGGCACCGCTTGCTATTGTTGAGAGTCGCGCCACCCTGACCCGTCTGGCTGCTTAAACTTAAGGAGAATGAAATGAACGAGGGCCTTTTTAACTGGAACAATTTACTTTTTGGCGCATATCCATATGTCTGCCTCGCCGTATTTTTTATCGGCAGCTGGCTGCGCTTCGACCGCGAGCAATACACCTGGAAAAGCGACTCCAGCCAGTTGCTTTCCATGGGAGGCATGCGCTGGGCAAGCAACCTGTTCCATTATGGCGTGCTGTCAATCTTCGCGGGGCACTTTGTGGGTTTGTTGACGCCACACGCGGTATTTTTGGCGGTTATGCCTGATATCACGCACCAATATCTCGCCATCATCGCAGGCGCCATTTTTGGCCTCACGATGTTGCTGGGCGGCGTTATTCTGTTGGTACGCCGCTTTACCAACGTACGCGTTTCGGCTGCCAGCCGCTGGTCGGACAAATTCACCTTGGTCTGGGTAATGTTCACGCTGGTTCTCGGTATACTGACCATCCCTGTATCAATCGGGCATGCTGGCCACGGCGACCCGCGCGTGGTGACTGCCATGGCAGAATGGATACAGAGCATTATTTACCTGTACCCAAGCCCGAACTTCCTGGAAGGGGTTGATTTGGTCTTCAAGCTGCATGTGTTGGCCGGCATGACCGTGTTCTTGATATTTCCATTTACCCGTCTGGTGCATATTTGGAGCATGCCGTTCGGCTATCTGACACGCTCATACCAGATTGTACGCAGCAAGAAAGTAAAGTATCAGCAAAACTAGCAACACGGTTTGAAGTGGTTTTAATAGTCCGCGTTGTTTGACCGTTTGATGTGGGAGAACAGCGCGGATTTGTTTTGGGCCTGCCATTTTTTCAAGGGTATCTGGCGGTTTGTAATTTACTGTATGAATTTGGTGGACATACGCGTAGCTTTACCCTGAACAGCCCAATATTCGAGATGTATAACGCTTAAATCATCTGGAAATTTGAATTCTATGCATATCCTTGCCGGCGTTTTCGAGAATAACCGCCGCTGGGCGCGAACCATGCAGGAGCAGGAACCGGAGTTTTTCAAGAACCTGTCCAAGCTCCAGACCCCGGAATATCTCTGGATTGGCTGTTCCGATAGCCGTGTGCCGGCCAATGATGTGGTTGGAATGCTTCCGGGTCAACTGTTCGTACACCGGAATGTGGCCAACATGGTGGTGCATACCGATCTCAATTGCCTTTCCGTGATTCAGTATGCTGTCGATGTGCTGAAGGTGAAGCACATCATCGTCTGCGGCCATTATGGCTGCGGCGGCGTCCGTGCCGCGCTTTCCGGCGCTCCGCTGGGGCTTATCGATAACTGGCTGCGCCATGTGCAGGATGTGCGCGATCGCCACACGTCGCTGTTCGCCGCCATCGCCGATCCGGAACAGCGCAACAACAAGCTATGTGAGATCAATATCATTGAACAGGTAGTGAACGTCGTGCGTACCACGATGGTGGGCGATGCCTGGAGGCGCGGACAATCACTGGCCGTGCATGGCTGGATATACGACATCCAGCAGGGGTTGCTGCGGGATCTCGGGCTTGCCATCACACACCCGGAAATGCTCGCAGATGCTTATGATGCAGCCCTGTCGAGGATTGCCCAAGGGCAGCGCGATACTTAAGGGCGCTTCTAAAAATCCACATTTCATCCCAACTGCTGCGTTGTGTAAAAAATTTCTTGCTTACATATCATACATATGCGGCGCGGCAAAATTTTTTGCGAGCAGCCGCTATGCGGCTTGCCTGCTTACCCCACTTCCACGCCTTGCATTTGGGCGAACTCTGAATTTTTAGAAGCGCCCTTAAGCTGTATCGCTGGCGCATGTGTTCAGTAGAGACCGCGCTATACCACCAGTTTTTTCAGCTGATACAATTTCTCCAGCGCATCTTTCGGGCTCAATTCATCCGGTTGCATTTCGCGCAATGCCGCCAACAACGGATGTTCCTCAGGCTCTTCGGTTCTAACCGGTTTGTAGTCGAACAAATCTCCTTGAGGGTTCTGTGCGGCGCTGTTTTGTTCCAGCTTGCGCAGTTGTTTTTTCGCGGCGCGGATGACGTCGTCAGGCACACCCGCCAAAGCCGCCACTTGCAGGCCGTAGCTCTGGCTGGCGGCGCCTTCGTTGACGCTGTGCAGGAACACGATGCTGTGCTGGTGCTCGATGGCGGCGAGATGCACGTTGGCGAGCTGGCGGAATTCTTCCGATAATCGTGTCAGTTCGAAATAGTGCGTGGCGAACAGCGTGTAGCTGCGGTTTTTTTCCAGCAGGTGGCGCGCGATCGCATAGGCGAGGGCGAGGCCGTCGAAGGTGGAGGTGCCGCGCCCGATTTCGTCCACCAGCACCAGGCTATTTTCGGTGGCGTTGTGCAGGATGTTCGCGGCCTCGGTCATCTCGATCATGAAGGTGGAGCGCCCGCTGGCGAGGTCGTCCGCCGCACCGATGCGGGTGAATATCTGGTCGATCTCGCCGATTATGGCCTGCTGCGCCGGGACGAAGCAGCCGACATGCGCGAGCAGCGCGATGATCGCGACCTGGCGCATGTAGGTGGATTTGCCGCCCATGTTCGGGCCGGTGATCAGCAACATGCGGCGCGCTTCATCGAGCGCGGTGTCGTTCGGCGTGAAACGCCCCCCGCCATTTGCGGCAACCTGTGCTTCCACGACCGGATGCCGGCCTTGGGTGATGCTGATCTGCGCAGTGTCTGCAAATTGCGGCGCGCTGAAATTCAGCGTGGCGGCACGTTCGGCGAAGGTGGCGAACACGTCCAGCTCGGCGATCGCGGCGGCGACGCGTTGCAGTTGCGGGATGAACGGCGCCAACTGGTCGAGCAGTTGTTCGTAGAGGAATTTTTCGCGTGCCAGCGCACGTTCGTTCGCGGACAGCGCTTTGTCCTCGAAGGTTTTCAGTTCCGGCGTGATGTAGCGCTCGGCGTTCTTCAGCGTCTGGCGGCGGCGATAATCGTCCGGCACGTTGGCGCTCTGCGCATGCGTCACCTCGATGTAGAAACCATGCACGCGGTTGTATTCAACCTTCAGCGTGGCGATGCCGGTGCGCGCGCGTTCGCGTGTCTCGAGCGCCAGCAGAAATTCACCGCAGTTGTTCTGGATGCCGCGCAACTCATCCAGCTCGGTATCGAAGCCATCGGCGATCACGCCGCCTTCGCGCAGCACTGCGGATGGCTCGGGTTTCAATGTGTGTTGCAGCAGCTTGATTAATGTGGCGTCGGCTTGCAGCGCATCGGCGAGGTTCTGGATCAGCGGCGCATCGCAGGCGGTTAGCGCGGCGTGCAGTTGCGGCAGTCGCGCGAGCGTATCGCGCAGCCCGGACAGGTCGCGTGGGCGTGCGCTCTTCAGCGCGATACGGGCGGTGATGCGCTCGATGTCGACGCTGGGTCTTAGTTGATCGTGAACAGTACGGAAATGCTCGCCAAGCTTATCTACCGCACCCAGTCTGGCCCGCAATACATTCCGATCGCGCAATGGATGGTGCAGCCAATGATGCAGCAGGCGGCTGCCCATGTTGGTGGCGCAAGTGTCGAGCAGCGATAGCAGGGTGGGGGCTGGCTCACCGCGCAATGTCTGGGTGATCTCCAGATTACGCCGTGTGCTGGCATCCATGCGCACGAAGCGCTCCGCACTGTATACCTGCAAGCTACGGATGTGGCTGATGGCTTGCCCTTGTGTGAGCTTGGCGTAACCGAGCAGCGCACCCGCCGCTTCCAGCCCGACGCTGAAATCGTCGCAATCGAATCCGGCCAGATCGAGCGTGGCAAATTGCTGGCACAGCGCGCGCCGCGCCGTATCGAGTTCGAAATGCCAATCGGGGAGTATTTTGAAAGCTATCTGGATATTGGCTTGCAGGCGAGTGTTTTCCGCATGCAGAATTTCGGAAGGTTGCAGTCGTTCCAGTTCGGCGGGCAGATTTTCGGCGGAAGTCTCGCACACGAAAAATTGCCCCGAAGCCAGGTTCAGCCAGGCCAGGCCCAGCTTGCCGTGGCGTTGATGTGCTGCCAGCAGCAGATTGTCGCGTTTTTCTTCCAGTAACGCGGAGTCGGTGACCGTGCCCGGTGTGACGATGCGCACCACCTTGCGTTCCACCGGGCCTTTGCTGGTGGCGGGGTCGCCGATCTGTTCGCAGATCGCCACCGATTCGCCGAATTTCACCAGGCGCGCCAGATATTGCTCGGCCGCATGGTAGGGCACGCCCGCCATTTTGATCGGCTGTCCATTTGATGCGCCGCGCTGGGTCAGCGTAATGTCCAGCAGCCTTGCGGCACGTACGGCATCTTCATGGAACAGCTCGTAAAAATCCCCCATGCGGTAGAACAACAGCATGTCGGGATGTTGTGCCTTGATGTGCAGGTATTGCTGCATCATCGGCGTGTGCTTGGCGGTATTTTCAGTCAATTGCGCAGCCTGCGTGGTGATGTGTTATTGCAGGCGAATGATGCCACAATCGGTGCTGCTTATGGGGGCGAGTGCGGCGTTAGTGTCGCCGCACTGCCGTTGGGGGTGAGGTAATGCTGTGTTGGTTAGCGGGTGCGCACTGCGGCGCTGCGTATGACGCTGGATACAACCAGTCCGGAATTCAGGCGCCGGGCTTTTTCGATCGCGTCCATCGGGTCGTCTGCACGGACGTCGAAGTGTAGATTTACATAGCGCTGCCCGTCAGTCACAAATCCTAATATGGTGAAGATGATCATGATGCACCTCGATTCCTTGTTTGGTTTTGTTGTTTCCTTGGGTCAGTTATCGGCTGGTTTGACCACAACTTTAGAGCCGGAGGGGTAAGTTTGAAAACCGGATAAAAGGAGGCAAGGCGCCGGGTTTTTGTAATATGGCATTTCAAGGAGGATTAGCTGATCTTGACCACAATGTCGTGCAGCGTGTTGGCGCTTTGTGCCATATGTTCCGCAGCATTGGTCAGGTGGCGATATATCTCCCGGCGCTTGAACATGTTGATGTAATCGTTGCCTTCAAACAGGGTAGGCAAGGCTACCCGGTAAAGTTTTTCGGCCTGGCGCTCGGCCTTGCGCGCCGCGTCGGCATCCAGTGCTGCGGTGGCGGGTGTGGTGCCGAGCTTGGCGTAACCGTTGGCCAATGCATCCACGCCTTCCTTGATGTGGCGCGAGATCTCGCGCATGAAGCTGTCGGGGGTGACGCCCAGCACATCCATTTCGTGCACCGTGGTTTTGCAGTACATCACGATGTCGTCGAAGCTCATGATGGCGCGATAAATATCCTCGCGGTCGATCGGTGTGGAGAACGCATCGTTGAGCTCATGCAGGTTGCGCACCTTGAGTTCATCAGCCTCATGCACGTCCTGCTTGAGCGCATCGGCGATTACCGGGTCGCCGTGCTCCATGTATTCGACCAGCAGGTTAACGGTGTGCGCAACCTTGATGTTCTGCTCGGTGAGCATATGGAAAAAATCCGGCATTTTTGGAAAAACGCGGTCCAGAATGATTGCGAGTATGGTGTTTGAGGCTTCAGTCATCGGGTATTCTCCGTTATCGAATGAATTTCTCAGGTGAATGTGCGGACGACAAGATAGCAGCTAATTGCCATTATTGCAGCGCCCGGAATTGTGACCAGCCATGTTGTGGCAATCTCGCGCGCCTTGCCCCAACGTACCGCTTTCGGGCGCTCCGAGGCGCCGATCCCCATGATCGAAGACGCAACCACATGCGTCGTCGAAACAGGCGCGCCAAATAGCGACGAACTGAAGATCACGCTGGCCGCAGTCATCTGTGAGTCCAGAGCGTGCAGCGGGCGTATCTTGTAGATAGAGAAGCCCAGCGTACGCACGATTTGCCAGCCGCCGAACAAGATGCCGAGCGTGATGGCGAGCGAGCAGGCCAGCATCACCCAGAATGGCACTTCGAAAGACGGGATGAACCCGCCGAGCAGCAGCACCAGCGTCAGGATGCCCATGCTCTTCTGCGCGTCATTTGCGCCGTGCGAAAAAGCCAGCCCTGCCGAAGTGACAAATTGCAGATGGCGCAGATCGCGATTGATCGACGGATGTGCGCCGCGCAGCAGCAACAGCATGGTTTTGTGCAGAGCATAGCCGACCCAGAAACCGATCATGGGGGAGAGTATCAGGGCAACGATCACCTTGGCGACGCCGCTCAGGTGGCCGTGCAGCAGTTCGCCGGTTCCCCATGAGACATGGTCTGTACCGGCCGCGACCATGACTACGCCGGCCAGCCCGCCGACCAGCGCATGAGAGGAAGAAGATGGGATGCCATACCACCAGGTCAACAGGTTCCATGCGATTGCGCCGAGCAGGCCGCACAGTACGACGCTTAGCGCCATTGTCTGGCTGAGGTCGTCCAGCGTGACGAATTTCCCGATGGTATTGGCCACTGCGGTACCGCCCAGCAATGGCCCGAGGAATTCGAAAAATGCCACTACCAGCACTGCCTGTACCGGAGTCATCGCGCGCGAGGCGATGACTGTGGCGATGATGTTTGCGGCGTCATGGAAGCCGTTGGTGAACTCAAATACCAGCACGACAACGATGGCCGTGACAGATAAAAGGAGGATAGTGTCCATGCCAGCCTGTTTTGACCGTTATTGGCCTTTCAGGGCCAGCGTCAGATGTGGTGCAATCACTTTAAGAAGTTGCGGGTGGATTTCCGGGTTGCCCGCGCAAACGTGGCCGGTTTTGAGGAAAGTATCGGAGCCGTGCAGATCGCTGATCATGCCGCCCGCTTCGGTGATTAGCAGCGTGCCTGCGGCGATGTCCCAGACATGCAGGCCGGTTTCGAAAAAGCCGTCGTAGCGCCCCGCCGCCATCCATGCCAGATCCAGTGCGGCCGAGCCGGGGCGGCGCAGGCCGGCGGTTTGCTGTATCAGATCCTTGAATATCCCGAGGTAGGCGTTCATATGCTCGAATTTTGTGTAGGGAAAGCCGGTGCCGATCAGGCTGTCGGCAAGATGCAGGCGTTTGGTGACGCGCAGGCGCTTGTCGTTGAGGAATGCGCCGCTGCCGCGTGTGGCGGTGAACAGCTCGTTCCTGACCGGATCGTATACCACCGCCTGGGTGATGATGCCTTTGTGCTGCAACGCGATAGATACCGAGAACTGCGGGAAGCCGTGCAGGAAATTGGTTGTGCCATCCAGCGGGTCGATGATCCAGACGAATTCCGAGTCGCCTTGGGCGCCGCTCTCTTCTGCTAGAATCGCATGGTTTGGATAGGCTTCCAGCAAGGTCTGGATGATGGTCTGCTCGGCGGCGCGATCCACCTCGCTGACAAAATCGGCATGGGATTTTTTGGTGATGGTGAGGTGGTCGATCTTGTCGGCGCTGCGGTAAATCAGGTTGCCGGCACGGCGCGCGGCCTTCACCGCGATGTTGAGCATGGGATGCATTTGGTACGACCTTTTTAATGAGCTGAGGGAATTCAGCGCGCATTTTAGTTGGAATTACGCTTTGTATAAACAAAATCATTTGGCTAACGTAAGAATCGTCCTCAGCCACACTACCCATCCGGGCAATATCGGCGCGGCGGCGCGCGCGATGAAAACGATGGGGCTGAGCCATTTGCACCTGATCAACCCCAGGCTTTTCCCCGATCCGCAGGCCGATGCGATGGCGGCGGGGGCCGATGATGTGCTGCGTGATGCGATAGTGTGCCGGTCTATCGACGAAGCCTTGCACGGTGTGGTGTTCACGGTGGCGATGACGGCGCGGCTGCGCGATATTTCGATCGAGGTGAAGACGCCACGCGAGGCGATGCCGCTGTTGCTGCAACAGGCGGCCACGCAACCGGTGGCATTGCTGTTCGGCACCGAGATGTCCGGCCTGACCAATGAAGAAATGGGCAAGGCGCAGGTGTTGGTGAATATCCCGGCAAACCCCGATTTTTCCTCGCTCAATCTGGCTGCGGCAGTTCAAGTGATGAGCTATGAGCTGGGCGTAGCCGCACAGTGTTACCAGTCGTGCGCACCGGAAATTCATCCGGCGGCGCATGAGCAGGTGGAAGGTTTTTTTGCGCATCTGGAAAAAACCCTGTTTGAAATCGGTTTTTTTACCACGCAGAACCCTGCGCGCCTGATGCAGCGCCTGCGCCGCCTGTATGCGCGCACGCGCCTGGAGCAGGAGGAGATCAATATCCTGCGCGGTATCCTGAGTGTGGCGACCGAGTACAATGCGCGTCTCAAATCGCGCTATCAACGAGAGAACCGGGATGTTTCAAAACATTAAAGAAGATATCGGCAGCGTATTCGACCGCGATCCGGCGGCGCGCAACACCTTCGAGGTGCTGACCTGCTATCCGGGGCTGCATGCGCGCATCCTGCACCGCATCGCGAATCGGTTGTGGCACGCCAACCTGAAATGGCTGGCGCGCTTCCTGTCGCATATCGCGCGCTGGCTTACCGGCATCGAGATTCATCCGGGGGCGACTATTGGCCGGCGTTTTTTCATCGATCATGGCATGGGCGTGGTGATCGGCGAAACGGCAGAAATCGGCGATGACGTCACGATCTATCACGGCGTGACGCTGGGCGGCACGTCGTGGAAAGAAGGCAAGCGCCACCCCACCTTGGGTAACGGCGTGGTGGTTGGCGCAGGCGCGAAAATACTCGGCCCGATTCGTATCGGGGATGGTGCGAAGATCGGTTCGAATGCGGTGGTCGTAAAGGATGTGCCGGCGGGCGCCACGGCGGCCGGAATTCCGGCGCGGATTCTCGATGAGGAAAAGAAAAATACCGGCGTCTTCAATGCGTACGGCGTCGGCAACGATCAGAATGACCCTGTAAACAAGGCACTGCACGGCCTGCTTGGACACAGTGTAACGGTGGATCAACGCATCGATTTTATTTTGCAGCAACTTGAAAAAATGGGGGTGCGCGTCGATGAAGATCGCGCCACAGCCGACAAATTTGACCCCAATCACCTGAACAAGATAGTTGATTAAATAGTTCGGGTATTGTATCCTTAACAATGCTGGATTGAGGGTTAAATTATTTAGTGCACCCCTTCAATCTGCTTCATCCAATCTGTTTTGAACAGGATCGAGGATTACATGCGATTGACTACTAAAGGGCGTTTTGCCGTTACGGCAATGGTTGATTTGGCGATGCGCGGCGGAAAAACTCCGGTGACGCTGGCCGCGATCAGCGAGCGGCAGAAAATTTCGCTGTCTTATCTGGAGCAATTGTTTGGCAAGCTGCGCCGCAACGGGGTTGTTGAAAGCGTACGCGGCCCGGGCGGCGGATATTGCTTGGCCAGGCCTGCCGGGAAAATATCGATAGCCGAAATCGTCGTGGCGGTGGACGAACATCTGGATGCGACCAATTGCGGCGGCAAGGGCAACTGTCACGACGACCGCCAATGCAGCACCCATAATTTATGGATGGGTCTCAATGAAAAGATTTTTGAATATTTGGCCTCCGTTACGCTGCAACAATTGATAGATGAGTATGACAAGAACTGCCCTGATGCATCGGTTGTTTTGCTCAATAAAACACCCAAATCATCAAAGGGTTTGAGTTAGGGGAAAACAATGCAACAGGCTGCAAAATTGAAATTACCGATTTACATGGATTACTCTGCGACTACGCCGGTTGACCCGCGCGTGGCGGAGAAAATGATCCCGTATCTCACCGAAAAATTCGGCAACCCGGCCAGCCGTTCTCACGTCTTTGGCTGGGAGGCCGATGCGGCGGTGGAGTTGGCGCGC
Source organism: Gallionellaceae bacterium (assembly GCA_019753125.1). Lineage (GTDB taxonomy): Bacteria > Pseudomonadota > Gammaproteobacteria > Burkholderiales > Gallionellaceae > Gallionella. The sequence goes on from JAIELH010000021.1 coordinate 67,933, forward strand.
GAGCAGGTTGCCGCGCTGGTGAATGCCGATCCGAAAGAAATTGTCTGGACCTCCGGCGCGACCGAATCGAATAATCTCGCGATCAAGGGCGCGGCGCATTTCTATCAGGGCAAGGGCAAGCATATCATCACGATGCGCATCGAACACAAGGCGGTGATCGATACGGTGCGCGAACTGGAGCGTGAAGGTTTCAGCGCAACTTATCTCGACCCCGAGCCCAGCGGCCTGCTCGATCTGGAAAAATTCAAGGCGGCATTGCGTCCTGACACCGTGCTGGTATCGGTCATGCTGGTGAACAATGAGATCGGCGTGATTCAGGATATCGCCGCGATCGGCGAAATCTGCCGTGACAAGGGCATCCTGTTTCATGTGGACGCGGCGCAGGCGACCGGCAAGGTGGCGATCGATTTGCAGCAGTTGAAAGTCGATCTGATGTCGTTTTCCGCGCATAAAACCTATGGCCCGAAAGGTATCGGCGCGCTGTATGTGCGGCGCAAGCCAAGAGTGCGCATCGAGGCGCAGATGCATGGTGGCGGGCACGAGCGCGGCATGCGCTCCGGCACGCTGCCGACACACCAGATCGTCGGCATGGGCGAGGCGTTCCGTATCGCACAGGCCGAGATGGCGCAGGAGAACGAACGGATACGCATGTTGCGCGACCGGCTGTTGAATGGCCTGATGACGATGGAAGAAGTGCATATCAACGGCGATATGGAGCAGCGTGTGGCGCACAACCTGAACCTGAGCTTTAATTTTGTCGAAGGCGAATCGCTGATCATGGCGATCAAGGATGTTGCGGTATCCAGCGGTTCGGCCTGCACCTCGGCGAGCCTGGAGCCATCCTATGTGCTGCGGGCGCTCGGGCGTAGCGACGAACTGGCGCACAGCTCGATCCGCTTCAGCATCGGGCGTTTTACGACGGTTGAAGAAATCGATTACGTCGTCGATTTGCTGAAGCACAAGATCGGCAAGTTGCGCGAGTTGTCGCCGTTGTGGGATATGTACAAGGATGGCGTGGATTTAAATACGGTGCAGTGGGCGGCACATTAAATGCGGGGAAGGGATAAGGGAGAAGGGGGAAGGGGAAAAGCTGGGGTAGTGCGCTGGTTTTTCCCTTCTCCCTTCCCTCTTCCCCCTTCTCTGTTCCTGAAAGGAGCAAAAAATGGCATACAGTGAAAAAGTTCTGGATCATTACGAGAACCCGCGCAACGTGGGCTCTCTGGATAAGGATGCGGCTGAAGTGGGAACCGGCATGGTCGGCGCGCCCGCCTGCGGCGACGTGATGAAGTTGCAGATCAGGGTCGGCAAGGATGGCGTGATCGAAGACGCAAAGTTCAAGACTTATGGCTGCGGTTCGGCGATTGCATCCAGTTCGCTGGTGACGGAGTGGGTCAAGGGCAAGACCGTCGATCAGGCCTTGCAAATCAAGAACACGCAAATCGCCGAGGAGTTGGCGCTACCGCCGGTAAAAATTCATTGCTCGATTCTGGCGGAAGACGCCATCAAGGCGGCGGTGGCGGATTACAAGGCCAAGCACGGAGAAAATGTCGAAGCTCCTGCTTGCAAGGGCGGCTGTTAGATGGCGAAGGAGAGCAATCATGGCAATTACACTGACTGAAAAAGCCGCCAAGCATGTGCGGGATTTCATTGCCAAGCGCGGCAAGGGTGTCGGCTTGCGCATTGGCGTGCGCACCAGCGGCTGCTCCGGCATGGCTTACAAACTCGAATTCGCCGATGCGGCGGAAAGCGATGATGCGCAGTTCGTCAGCCATGGCGTGACGGTTCTGGTCGATCCGAAAAGTCTGGCGTACATCGACGGCATGGAGTTGGACTACACGCGCGAAGGCTTGAATGAAGGCTTCAAGTTCAATAACCCGAACGTCAAGAATCAGTGCGGCTGCGGCGAGAGTTTTCAGGTTTGATGCAACCTTCCGATCTGGATTTTCAGCAGAATTATTTCAAGTTGTTCGGCCTTGCGCAGTCCTGCCGAATAGACCCCGTGCGGCTTGAGCAACAGTATCATGCCCTGCAAACGCTGGTTCATCCCGATAAGTCAGCCCACCTGCCGGATGCCGAGCAGCGTATCGCGATGCAGCATGCTACGCTGGTGAACGAGGCATACCAGACATTGCGCAGCACGATCCGCCGGGCGCGCTACCTGTTGTCGCTGTACGGTGTGGATACGCAGGAAGGCACCAATACCGCGATGCCGGTAGATTTCCTGATGGAGCAGATGGAATGGCGTGAGGCTGTTGGCGAGGCGCAGCAGGCGCGCGACGCAGCGGCGCTCGATCAACTCGAAGCGCACATAAAACGCGAAACGCATGAACTCGAAGCGCAGCTTGAAATTAAAATCGATACAGAGAGAAATTATGCGGATGCGGCCGGACTGGTGCGCAAGCTGCGTTTCATGGAAAAACTTGCGGAAGAGATACATGCCGCATATGACGAGATAGATACTTGAAAGGCAGTCGCCAGACGTTAGCTGTTAGTCGCTAGTTAATACCGGCAACTAACGACTAGCGGCTAACGGCTAATGACTAAATGGCTTTACTTCAAATTTCCGAACCCGGCTTGAGCACCGCACCGCACCAGCATCGCCTGGCGGTGGGTATAGACCTTGGCACGACCAATTCGCTGGTTGCGACGGTGCGCAACGGCATCAGTGTGGTGCTTAACGATGAGAACGGGCGCGCGATGCTGCCCTCGGTGGTGCGCTATGCGCCCGATGAGAGCGTGACAGTGGGCGAGGCGGCACAGGCTGTGCAGAGCGACGATCCGGTCAATACCATCGTATCGGTGAAACGCTTCATGGGGCGCGGCCTCAAGGACATCGGCGACATCAGCCGCCTGCCATATCGTTTCATCGATGCTCCTTCGACAGGCTCAGGACAGGCTTCCGGCATGTTGCAATTGCGCACCGCGTCTGGCGCGAAGAGCCCGGTCGAAGTTTCATCCGAAATTCTGAAGGTGCTGCGCGCGCGCGCCGAGGCCGCACTGGGCGGAGATCTGGTCGGAGCGGTGATCACCGTGCCCGCCTATTTCGACGACGCGCAACGCCAGGCCACCAAGGATGCCGCAAAATTGGCGGGGCTTAACGTTCTGAGGCTCCTCAACGAACCGACCGCTGCGGCGATTGCCTACGGCCTGGATAATGCGTCCGAAGGTGTGTACGCGGTATATGATCTGGGCGGCGGCACCTTCGATATTTCCATTTTACGTTTGTCGCGCGGCGTGTTCGAAGTGTTGGCCACCAATGGCGACTCCGCGCTGGGCGGCGACGATTTCGATCACCGCATCCAGTGCTGGCTGCTGGAAAAGAACGGCCTCTCCGCGCTCGGCCCGCGCGATACGCGCCTGCTGTTGACTCATGCGCGCGCTGCCAAGGAACAATTGACCGAGCATGACGAGACGCGCATCACGGCTGTGCTGTCCAGCGGCGACGTGATCGACAATGTGTTGACGCGGGCAGAGTTCCAGTCGATGTCGCAGAATCTGGTGCAGCGCACGCTGCAATCGTTGCGCCGCGCGTTGCGCGATGCGAAGCTGGGCACGGCGGATATCAAGGGCGTCGTGATGGTGGGCGGCGCGACGCGGATGCCGCAGGTGCAGCATGCGGTCGGAGAATTTTTCGGGCAGGTGCCGCTGACCAATCTCGACCCGGACAAGGTCGTGGCGCTGGGCGCCGCGATACAGGCCAACCTGTTGGCGGGCAATCGCGGTGGCGACGAGTGGTTGCTGCTGGATGTGATCCCGCTGTCGCTGGGCATCGAAACGATGGGCGGTCTCACCGAGAAGATCATTCCGCGCAACAGTACCATCCCTACCGCGCGCGCGCAGGAATTCACCACTTTCAGGGATGGTCAGACCGCGATGAGCATTCATGTGGTGCAGGGCGAGCGCGAGCTGGTCAGCGATTGCCGCTCGCTGGCGAAATTCGAGTTGCGCGGCATTCCGGCGATGGTGGCGGGCGCGGCGCGCATCCGCGTGACTTTTCAGGTGGATGCCGACGGGTTGCTGAATGTGTCGGCACGGGAAATGGGCAGCGGCATCGAGGCGTCGATTGCCGTCAAGCCTTCCTACGGATTGAGCGATGCCGAGATCACCCGCATGTTGCAGGATTCGACGCAACATGCGCAGCATGACATGCTGGCGCGCGCGCTGTGCGAACAGCAAACCGAAGCGAACCAGTTGCTCGAAGCGGTGCAGCATGCGCTGGAACAGGATGGCGATCTGCTTGAACCGGGCGAGCGCGAGCCAATCGAGGCCCGCATGGCCGCGTTGCGCGATACGCTGCAACTTGCCGATCATCTCGCCATCAAGCGCGCCGCCGGCGCGCTGAACGACGCCACCGCCGGTTTCGCGCAAAAGCGCATGGACAAGAGCGTGGCGCGCGCGCTGACGGGCAAGAAAATTTCCGATCTGGGAGGAGAGTAATATGCCGCGCATCATCGTATTGCCGCACGAGGAGTTATGCCCGGAAGGAAAGCTGTTCGATGCAGAGCCGGGTATTTCGATATGCGATGCGCTGTTGCAGCATGGTGTCGAGATCGAGCACGCCTGCGAAAAATCCTGCGCCTGCACGACCTGTCATGTCATCCTGCGCGAAGGCTTCGATACGCTGGAACCGGCGGATGATCTCGAAGAGGATATGCTCGACAAGGCATGGGGGCTGGAACCCAATTCGCGCCTGTCTTGCCAGGCGCGGGTGGCCGGAAAGGATCTGGTCGTGGAAATTCCGAAGTACACAATCAACATGGCGAAGGAAGGGACTTCAAAATGAAATGGACCGATATAAGGCTGCTTGCGATCGAGCTGGCGGAAGCGCACCCCGAAGTTGATCCGAAGGCCATACGTTTTACCGATCTGCATAACTGGGTGCTGGCGCTGGAAGATTTTAACGACGACCCGAAACACGGTGGCGAGAAAGTGCTGGAAGCAATACAGGCAGCGTGGATGGAAGAGGCGGAGTAGCGATGCGCGAACTCTGGCTGCGCATTTCCAACCGCTGGCTGTATCTGGCCGGTGCACTGTATGCCTCCGGCTTGATGGGCTTCGGCCTGTACCTGCAATACGTCAAACACCAGGATCCCTGCCCGCTGTGCATGGTGCAGCGGGTGATCTTCATCGCGATACTGATAGTGTTTGCGCTGGCGGCATTGCACGGCCCCAGGCGCGTCGGCGAGCGTGTCTATGCCGTATTGATAATGCTGCTGTCGTTGTCCGGCGCAGGTGTCGCCGCGCGCCATATCTGGATTCAGAATCTGCCCAAAGACCAGGTGCCCGCCTGCGGCCCCGGCCTCGACTACATGCTGGAAACGATGCCGATGGCCGAGGTGTTGAAACAACTGATGCACGGCTCCGGCGAATGCGCGGCGAAGGGCTGGACTTTCCTTGCGCTGGGCATCCCCGAGTGGTCGCTGTTGTGTTATCTGGCGCTGGGTGCTTGGGCGGTGCTGATCGCGCTCAGGAAGAAACAGCGCTGATGGCCGGTACGCTTTACCTGATTCCCTGCACCCTGGGCGACACGCCCGCCGCACAGGTGTTGCCGCAACAGGTTATCGATATTGCGCGCAAGCTCGGGCATTTCGTCGTGGAGCACCCCAAAACCGCGCGCCAATTTCTTTCCGCGCTCAAACCCGAACAACCGATCCAGTCGCTGCACTTGGCGACGCTTAACGAACATACCGCCGCTAAGGAGCTGGCGGGGCTGCTGGCGCCGCTGCTGGAAGGCCATGATGTCGGCCTCGTTTCCGAGGCGGGTTGCCCGGGTGTCGCCGACCCGGGCGCCGATCTGGTCGGCCTGGCGCACCGGAACGGTATCCGCGTCGTGCCGCTGGTCGGCCCGTCTTCGATCCTGCTGGCGTTGATGGCTTCCGGCCTGAATGGCCAGCGCTTCGCCTTTCACGGCTATCTGCCGATAGCGGACGACGAGCGCAAAAAGGCCATTGCAACGCTGGAAGCGGATTCGATCCGGCACAAACAAACGCAACTGTTCATCGAAACGCCCTACCGCAACGAGAAAATGCTCGGCGCGCTGCTCGCCCATTGCCGCCCGCAAACGCTGTTATGCGTCGCCAGCGACATCACGTTGCCCGGCGAATCGATCCGGACACGCTCGATCGCGCAATGGAAAGCGCAGCCCTTGCCGCAACTGAACAAGCGCCCCAGCCTGTTTTTGCTATTGGGGTGCAGTTGATTCAAGTGGCCTTTTACAACGCCAAGTTATGCGCTGGTTGATAAGCGGAGCCTGCGCCGCAAGTTGGTAATGGTCAGCGCAAGTTCATTGATGTTTACCGGTTTTGCAAAATAGGCGTCCACTCCAACGCTGAGCCCTTTAAGGCGGTCTTCCGGTTCACCCTGAGCGGTTACCATAATGACGCCGCAGGCGCTGTTTTCCAGAAGCCGGGCGGCGATCGCAATGCCATTCTCTTTGTTGATTCCCAGTTCAATATCGAGAATCACCAGATCGGCAGGAAATTCTGCCCATGCCGCATTGAAACCCTCGCCATCGGCAACGCCGACAGCAATAAAACCGCGCTCGTTCAGGTTGTCTGTAAGGTAGTCCCGGTACCAGGGGTCATCTTCCACTACGATAATACGAAACGGTTTTGAACGGCCTGCATCCAGAGTCGTTTTGGCTAGCTGCAAGCGTTGAATCTGTCCGACCAGATATGCAAAAGTAGGCGCTTCCATGCGCCGCATCACTTCGGCGCGGTGCGCCTTCACAGTATGTACTGTCATTTCCAGGCATTCGGCAATCTCTGTGTTTGTCAGGCCGTCGGCTAAAAGCAGTGCGACTTCTTTTTGGCGTGGCGAGAGCGACTCGAAACGGTTACCTATAAGTTTCAACTTGACCCCATTGAAGCAACATCAAGAATACTGAAATAACTTGGAGATGGCGGGTTGATGCCGGTGGGGCGCCAGTCCGCCATTAGCTATATGGCTAATAGCCAAGCATGTTAAATGAATTTATATTCTGAAGCATGGAGAATGTGAAAAAAACTTGCTCCAATGGATAAAAATATGTACGCCAATCACGCCATAAAAACTTTGTCCGCATTCATTCTGGATGACGACAGCTTCATTCTTGATGTGGCGCGATCCATGCTTGAGAACATCGGGGTGGGCGCCATATCCACACATACTTCCGCCAGAGCGGCATTGGCTGCGATGGATATGGATAACCCCCAGCAGGTGGTGCTGTGCGACCTGAATATGCCGGATATGGATGGCGTGGAAGTGATCCGCCACCTGGGGCAGCACGGTTTTTCCGGGGCGGTGATCATACTCAGCGGTGAAGATGCCCGCATGTTGCAAACCGTGGTCAATATGGGGCGCGCGCACCAGTTGCGGCTGATCGGCGCATTGGGCAAACCGATCGAGCAGCAGGCGTTGCTGGACATGCTGCTGCAAGTGCAAACCGGCACCTCGACGCACCCCCTCACATATCCGGTCTTGAGCGAACCCGAACTGCGCGCAGGACTGACCGGTGATGGCTTGATACCCTATTTTCAGCCTCAGGTGGATGCCCGCACCCGCAAGGTGATAGGCGTGGAGGCGCTGGCGCGCTGGAAGCACTTCAAATACGGCATTCTTGCCCCCAGCGCTTTTATTCAGATGGCCGAAGAAAATGAGCTGATCAACCTGCTGACCGACCGCATGGTGACACTGTCATTGCGCCAATGGCGCCTCTGGCATGACGCCGGGCTCGACCTGTCGGTCTCGATCAATTTGTCGATGCATTCCCTGAATTGCCTGTCATTTCCGGATTCGCTCGTGGCCGAGGCACAGGCTATCGGCGTGCCGCTGGATCGGTTGATTCTGGAAATTACCGAAAATCACCTGGCATTGGATATGAAGGCGTCATCTGACGTGTTGACGCGCCTTTGTCTTAAACGCATCCGCCTGTCGATTGACGATTTTGGCACCGCCTATTCGAATATGGAAAAACTGCAGATGCTGCCCTATAGCGAACTCAAGATCGATCGGGCTTTTGTGCGCGGCGCGGCAACCACCCCATCGTCTTATGCCATTCTGAAATCGAGCGCGGGCCTGGGGCAACGTTTGGGCATGAAAATCGTCGCTGAAGGCGTGGAAACCCAGGAGGATTGGGATTGCGCGCTGGAGTCGGGATGCGACCTGATACAGGGGTTTTATGCTGCGCGCCCGATGCCCGGCGATCAAATAATAAGCTGGGTGAAAGACTGGGAACAACGGCAGAAATCATGAGGATGCCGTGATCGCAGACAAACAACAATCACGCGTTGCAGCTTCAGCCGCCTGGCTGCTGGGTATCTTTTTGCTGCTATCTATTGCCTGCCCGGCACAAGCGGCGCCAATGGCGCAAGGCGTAGCGGCGGAAGGCGCGATCGCGGTAATTTATCCGGATATCGGTGAGCCTTATCGCGGCATATTCATGCAAATCATCCAGGGTGTCGAGGAGCGTGCCAAAGTGCAGGTCACCCAGTATGCGCTGGGTCAGAACATGGGAATCAGCGAGGTAAACGGCGCGTTGCGCCGCCAGGACGCCAAGGTGGTGATCGCGCTGGGGCGGCAGGGGATGAAGGCTGCTTCTGCTCTGGAGGGCAACTTCGGCGTGATAGTGGGCGGGGTGTTGATGGTGCAGGAAAACGAAATACGCGGCCTGACGGTAAACTGCCTGTCACCCGATCCGGCGCTGTTGTTTGCCCGCCTCAAGGGGTTGATGCCCGGCGCGCGGCGCGTGTTCACCGTGTACGACCCGCGCCAGAACAACTGGCTGATACGGCTGGCAACAGAGGCTGCGCGTGTCCAGGGGCTGGAGCTGGTTGCCTATGAAGCGCAGGATTTGCGGGGTGCGGTGCGCGCTTATCAGGACATCTTTGCCGCTGCCGACAATCGCCGGGATGCGTTATGGCTGCCCCAGGATTCTATTGCGGTAGAAGAAAGTTCGGTGCTTCCGCTGGTATTGCAGGAGGCATGGAATCGCAACTTTGCGGTATTTTCCAGCAGTTTCGGCCATGTCCGGCGCGGTGTGCTGTTTGCGCTTTATCCCGACAACGTCGGGATGGGACGTCAACTTGCCGGCGCGGCGCTTGGCTTCCTGAAATCCGGCAACCACAGTGCGCGCGGCATGATTCCGTTGC
>JAIELH010000029.1 GCA_019753125.1 Gallionellaceae bacterium
AGGCTCGCAGCGCTGCGAGCCTTTGTTTATTTGGTGGGTCGTGCTGGACTCGAACCAGCGACCAAAGGATTATGAGTCCTCTGCTCTAACCAACTGAGCTAACGACCCTTGGTAACGATTAGCCTTCGCTATCCAGGAAGCTCTTCAGCCTCTCGGAGCGCGATGGATGGCGGAGTTTGCGCAGGGCCTTGGCTTCAATCTGGCGGATGCGTTCGCGCGTGACATCGAACTGTTTGCCGACTTCTTCCAGTGTGTGGTCGGTATTCATTTCGATGCCGAAGCGCATACGCAACACTTTGGCTTCACGCTGGGTCAGACTGTCGAGGATATCCGCCGTCGCACCGCGCAGGCTTTCATATACCGCCGCGTCAATCGGCACCGTCGTGTTCTGGTCCTCGATGAAATCGCCCAAATGGGAATCGTCATCATCGCCGACCGGTGTTTCCATCGAAATCGGCTCTTTGGCAATTTTCAGGATCTTGTGGATCTTGTCTTCTGGCATTTCCATCTTGAGTGCCAGTGTCGCCGCATCCGGCTCCAGACCGGTTTCTTGCAATATCTGGCGCGAAATGCGGTTCATCTTGTTGATGGTTTCGATCATGTGCACCGGGATGCGGATCGTGCGCGCCTGATCCGCGATCGAGCGGGTGATCGCCTGGCGTATCCACCACGTTGCATAGGTGGAAAACTTATAGCCGCGCCGGTATTCGAACTTGTCCACCGCTTTCATCAGGCCGATGTTGCCTTCCTGAATCAGGTCGAGGAATTGCAGGCCGCGATTGGTATATTTCTTGGCGATCGAAATCACCAGACGCAGGTTGGCCTCGATCATGTCGCGCTTGGCGCGACGTGCCTTGGCTTCGCCGTTGGTCATCTGCTTGTTGATTTCCTTCAGATCCTTGATCGGGATGCCGACGCGCTGCTCCATCTCGAGCAGCCGTTTTTGCTGTTCGATGATCGCATGCTGATAGCGTTGCAGCGCCTCGCCATAAGGTTTCTTTGCCTTGACTTCCTGTGCGACCCACTCCAGGTTCTCTTCATTGCCCGGAAAGGTTTTGATGAAATGCGGACGCGGCATCTTGGCCTTGTTCACGCACATATCCTGGATGCTGCGTTCGCTGCGGCGCACTTCTTCGACTAGGCCGCGCATCGTGTCGCACAAGGCATCCACCTGCTTCGCGGAAAAACGGAAATTCATCAGCTCATCGGAAATGCCGGACTGGAATTTGTCGTACTGCTTGCTGCGATAGCCGTATTTTTCGTAAGCCTTGCCCATCTTGACGAACAAGTCGGAAATAACGGCGAAGCGCGCCAGCGCGTCGGCCTTCAGTTGCGCCAAATTGGCGGCAGCGGCAGCGGCCGTAGCCTCTTCGTCTTCCTCTTCATCTGCGCCGTCATCTGCGATATCTTCGCTCTCCTCATCGCTCTCTGCACCGATGACCGCCTCGTCTTCGCTATCGACAAAACCATCGATCAGCTCGTCGATGCGCATCTGGTCGTTCTCGATTTTTGAGGCCAATATCAGAATTTCGGAAATCGTCGCCGGACAGGCGGAAATCGCCTGAATCATGTGTTTCAGGCCTTCTTCGATACGCTTGGCGATCTCAATTTCTTTTTCGCGGGTGAGCAGTTCGACCGTACCCATTTCGCGCATGTACATGCGCACCGGGTCGGTCGTGCGGCCGAATTCCGAATCGACAGTGGATAGCGCGGCTTCGGCTTCCTCGGCAGCATCCTCGTCGGCCGCCACAGGCGCGGTATCGGTCATGATCAGCGTTTCGGCATCGGGAGCCACGTCGCACACCGAGATGCCCATGTCGTTGATCATGCTCACCACACCTTCGATCTGCTCCACTTCGAGCATGTCCGGCAGGTGATCATTGATTTCCGCATAGGTCAGGTAGCCGCGCTCCTTGCCCAGCACGATCAGCGCTTTCAGGCGCGTACGCCGCGCCTCGATGTCCTGCTGCTGGTCAATGACCGGCAACGCGACAGCAACCGTTTGTTTTTTGTCCTGCTTTTTCTTGTCGTTAGGCTTTGCCATATTTCGAATTCCCGTGCGTTAAGTCCGCAGAAAAGCGGCGAATTATACCCGATTCCACGAATATTTTATCTACCCGCGTATATCCATGGTGCGAAAGGCCCATGTGGCAGGCCGCCGACCCGGCATCCAACCACTGCCGACATTGCATTATCGGGGGGCGTTGCGTAGTATTCGCCCCCAAGTATCGAGGCGATTTCAGGCGTCTCACATCTGCCGTCAATGCCTGACCGCCCGATATTTCCACCTCAAAATACGGCTAATTTTGCTCGAGCACCGAGACTTTAATAAACCCCCTTCATGGCAGCCCTCCTGTTCAAAATCATTTTTCGCCTGCTCGCGCTGCTGCCGCTGCGCAGCCTGCATGGTTTGGGCGCATTGCTCGGGAAGCTGACCGATGCGGCTTCCGCACAGTATGCGGCGCGCACCCGGAAAAACCTGCGGCTGGCCAATCTGGCGACTGATAAGGCCGATTACCAGCGCATATTGTCGGCAACGATAGCCGAATCCGGCAGGAGCATCGCGGAACTGCCCTGGATTTGGGGGCGACCCTATGACGAAGTGCTCGGCAAGGTTCGCAAATGTGCCGGGCTGGAACATATTGAAGCCGCCCAGGCGCGCGGCAAAGGCATCATCTTTCTGACGCCGCACCTGGGTTGTTTCGAGATTTCCGCGTTGTATGCCGCGCAACGCGTGCCGATCACCGTGCTGTACCGCCCGCCCCGGTTGCGCTGGCTGGAAGGCGTGATGCGCAGCGGGCGCGGGCGCAGTCGGGTCAGCCTGGCCAAGGCCGATGTCGGCGGTGTTCGGCTGTTGTTCAAGGCGCTCAAACGCGGTGAAGCGATCGGCCTGCTGCCCGATCAGGTGCCCAGCCAGGGCGAGGGCGAGTGGGCGGATTTCTTCGGGCGCCCCGCTTACACGATGACACTGGTGGGACGCCTGGCACAAAGCAGTGGCGCGACGGTGTTGATCGCCTACTCGGAACGCTTGCCGCATGGGCGAGGCTATGTGATACACGTCGAACCGCTGGCGCTGGATTTTTCCGCGCCGGTGCCGCGACAGATCAATGCCGCGCTGGAGCGCACGATTCGCGCCTGCCCGGCGCAATATCTGTGGAGTTATAACCGCTACAAAATTCCGCGCGGCGTAGCCGCACCCTCACCGCCTGCTGACCAGCCATGATGACGCGGCTGGTTATATTCCTGATCTGGTTGCTGCACCCGCTGCCATTGCCGCTGCTGGCGAAGCTGGGCAATGCGTTTGGTTTGCTGCTGTATTGGCTGGCGGGTGAACGGCGCTCGGTCGCCACCACCAATTTGCGCCTGTGCTTTCCCGATCTGCCGGAAGCGCAGCGCGCCGCACTGGCGAAAAAAAATTTCCAGGCCTTCGCGCGCAGCTTCATCGAGCGCGGCCTTCTGTGGTGGTCGCCGCCGCAACGCATCCAGAGCCATGTCCATGTGCAGGGACTGGAACACTACGCGGCTGCACAAGCGCAAGGAGCGGTGATTCTGCTGGCGCCCCATTTCGTCGCGCTGGATGTTGGTTGGTCGTGGCTGACACAACAAGGTAATCTGGTCAGCGTATATTCGAATCAGAAGAATCGTTATTTCAATGAGAAGTTGCTGGCAGGGCGGCTACGTTTCGGCGATTCGCGACTCTATTCACGGCAACAGGGGTTGCGCCCGATCGTCAGGGCGATGCGCGCAGGCTTGCCGTTTTACTATTTGCCGGACCAGGATTTGACCGTCAAGGACGGGATTTTTGCGCCATTCTTCGGTGTGCAGGCGGCAACGCTGACTGCCGTGCCGCGACTGGCCGAAATGACCGGCGCCAAGATTGTGCCGCTGATCACGCGTATGCTGCCGGATGGCTCGGGCTATGAACTGCACTTCTATCCGGCATGGGAGAATTACCCGACTGGCGACTTGGCCGCCGACACACGGCACATGAATGACTTCATCGAGCAGCGTGTGCGCGAAATGCCGGAACAGTATTTCTGGTTGCACAAGCGCTTCAAGACACGCCCCGAGGGCGAAGAGAAATTTTATTAAATCCAAATAATTCATGAGGTGTCGGGTTAAAACCCGACCTACAATCCTCTAAGGGGAGACAATATGAAATATCACGACCTGCGCGACTTCATCGCACAACTCGAAAAAACCGGCGAACTTAAACGGGTCGCCACACCGGTTTCGCCGCATCTGGAGATGACCGAAATCTGCGACCGCGTGCTGCGCGCGCAAGGCCCGGCGGTGCTGTTCGAGAAACCGGCCGGGCACACGATGCCGGTGCTGGCCAATTTGTTCGGTACGCCGCGCCGTGTCGCATTGGGCATGGGCGAAGAATCCACCGCCGCGCTGCGCGAAATAGGCAAGCTGCTCGCCTACCTGAAGGAGCCGGAGCCGCCGAAAGGCCTGAAGGATGCGTGGGATAAATGGCCGCTGCTGAAACAGGTGCTGACGATGTCGCCGAAGCTGGTGTCTTCCGCACCGTGCCAGGAGATCGTCTGGGAAGGCAAGGACGTGGACCTGGGCAAGCTGCCGATCCAGCATTGCTGGCCCGGCGACATCGCGCCGCTGATCACCTGGGGACTGGTGGTCACGCGCGGCCCGAACAAGCCGCGCCAGAACCTCGGCATCTATCGCCAGCAGGTCATCGCGCCCAACAAGGTCATCATGCGCTGGCTCGCGCATCGCGGCGGCGCGCTGGATTTCCGCGATCACTGCGAAAAGCATCCGGGGCAGCCGTTCCCGGTCGCGGTCGTGATCGGCGCCGACCCGGCCACGATCCTCGGCGCGGTGACGCCGGTTCCCGACTCGCTATCCGAATACCAGTTCGCCGGGTTGTTGCGCGGCAGCAAGACCGAACTGGTGAAGTGCCTCGGCAGCGATCTGCAAGTGCCCGCCAGCGCCGAGATCGTGCTGGAAGGCGTGATCCACCCCGATGAAACCGCGCTGGAAGGCCCTTATGGCGACCATACCGGCTACTACAACGAGCAGGACAAGTTCCCGGTGTTCACGATCCAGCGCATCACGATGCGGCGCAACGCGATCTACCATTCCACCTACACCGGCAAGCCGCCCGACGAACCGGCGATGCTGGGCGTCGCGCTGAACGAAGTGTTCGTGCCACTGCTGCAAAAGCAGTTCCCCGAGATCGTCGATTTCTACTTGCCGCCGGAAGGATGCAGCTACCGCATGGCGGTGGTCAGCATCAGGAAACAATACGCCGGGCACGCCAAGCGCGTGATGTTCGGCATCTGGTCTTACCTGCGCCAGTTCATGTACACCAAGTTCATTGTCGTCGTGGACGATGACATCGACACCCGCAGTTGGCAGGAGGTGATCTGGGCAATCACCACCCGGATGGACCCGGTGCGTGACACATTGTTAGTCGAAAACACGCCGATCGATTACCTCGACTTCGCCAGCCCGGTGTCCGGATTGGGTGGCAAGATGGGGCTGGACGCCACCAACAAATGGCCGGGTGAAACGCAGCGCGAATGGGGCACGCCGATCGTGATGGATGCGGCGGTAAAGGCGAAGGTGGATGCGATGTGGGGAGAGCTGGGGTTGTAAATTGCCAAGCGCAAAATAGTGCTGAGCTTGCGATTAAAGTGTAGGTTTCCAAGTTTAACCCCGCGTCGGCAGTCGGTTTTGCAAACTCATTGCCCGGAATAAGCCATACGCAAAATTCGTGAAACCGAATATCACTAGCTACATTTATTCCAGCACTACGCTGGCTGTGCGTGCAACCTGATACCTAGCGCCGTGGTGACTTTTAGAATAGTTGCAAAACTTGGATTGCCTTCGCCAGATAAAGCCTTGTATAAACTTTCGCGACCCAAGCCGGTTTCCTTGGCTAGTTGCGTCATGCCCTTGGCACGGGCAATGGTGCCGAGTGCTTTAGCAATAAAGGCAGCATCATCTCCAGCTTCTTCGAGACATGCTTCCAGATAGAGCACCATATCCTCATCGGTTTTGAGGTGCTCGGCACTATCCCATTTGCGTAGTTTGATCTTTCCCATTTCAACCTCCTAAATTTTTCGCGCTAGTTCAAGCGCTGTTTTAATATCCTTTGATTGAGTAGATTTGTTGCCCCCAGCCAGCAATATCACTATCTCAATTCCACGCTGCACGAAATACACACCAGCCCTCTATCCAGCTTTCCCCGGTAGGGGAAAGAGCAATCGCCTCCTCTCCCTCTGGAAGAGGATTGAGGTGAGGGTTTCTGCCCGGCCCATAATGAATTCGCATTTCCGACACGCCTTCGCCAACCGGTTCGCAATCGCCAAAGTTGCCATCCTCGGCGCGGTCGATTCTTACCTGCACACGCAGAACTGCCTGCCTATCCTTCAGTCCGGCGAATCAATCGTCAAACATTTCTGTTGTTTGAATGGAGTTCATGCGGCCGGGTGTATTATATAGGATACACATGGTCAATTGCTTTCGGCGGAGGATTTTATTTGGCCTTCGGCTCTTCAGGCCAAAGCTTACCGTGATTGCTAATTGATGGTTTCATTTCTGACAGCGCACTTTCCAATTGTTGATTGTGGCGTCGCTTAATCTGAGCGCGATAGAGAGGCGCAATAAATATGGTTGACTGGGAACAAAAAATGCCATGCTGTCCGCAAAAATACCCAGAGGACAACAGCTATGAACCCCGTTCTAACCTTGGTCAGTGATCAGGATGCCGCACTCGTATATCTCGCCGAGGCTCGCAAACACCACACTCAAGCCGCCATTGCCAAGCATTTGGGTGTACAAACTCGCACCATCAGGCGGTGGGAGGCAAGAGAAACGCGCCCCACCGCCTATGCAGCACACGCCTTGCAGCTATTACTGCCCCTTCCCGAACCAGTAAGCGCAGAAGGCAGTTTCAACTTTATTGATCTGTTCGCAGGTATTGGCGGCATCCGCAAGGCGTTCGAAGGCATAGGTGGACGTTGCGTATTCACTAGTGAGTGGGACAGCTACGCACAGAAAACCTACGCCGAAAATTTCCGCGACGGCCACAGCATCGCAGGAGACATCACACAGGTTGATGCGGAAAGCATACCCGACCATGACGTGCTGCTGGCTGGTTTTCCCTGCCAGCCTTTTTCGATTGCCGGTGTCTCCAAGAAAAATGCACTGGGCAAAAAGCACGGCTTTGCCTGCGAAGCGCAAGGAACGCTGTTCTTCGACGTGGCGCGCATCATCAATGCCAAACGTCCGCGCGCTTTCCTGCTGGAGAACGTCAAGAATCTTGTATCACATGACAAGGGACGAACCTTTGATATCATTCGCCGCACCCTGACAGAAGAGCTTGGATACCACATTCACTATCGCGTGATTGATGGTGCGCATTTCACGCCGCAGCATCGCGAGCGCATCATCATCGTTGGATTCCTTGAACAGGTTGCATTTGACTTTGATGCCCTGCCATTGCGCAAAAAAGGTGAGACCAAACTTGAAAGCATCTTGCATCGCACCGATGGCACAGAGCCTGTTCTGGAATGGGATGAAGGCAGGTTCTTCGACCACAAGAAAAAGAAAGTGCAGGATAAATACACCCTCACCGACCACCTGTGGAATTATTTACAGCGCTATGCCGAAAAACATCGCGCCAAAGGCAACGGCTTCGGCTTCGGACTAGTCACGCCGGACAACATCGCGCGCACTCTCTCGGCGCGCTACTACAAGGACGGCTCGGAAATCCTCGTCTATCAGGGCAAGCGCAAAAATCCGCGCAGACTAACGCCGAGAGAATGCGCGCGGCTGATGGGCTTTCCCGACACGTTCAAGATTCCTGTGTCGGATACACGCGCATATCAACAGTTTTCGCAAGCGGCTGTTGTGCCTATGATTGAAAACTTGGCTAAACTGATGGTGTCGCAACTCAACTTAGAGGAGAAGGCACCGGAAGCTATCGAAGTGCCGCAATACATCATGACCACAAACCGCTGGACAAAAGAACAACTCAAACTCGCATTCCATCTTTATTGCCAGTTACCGTTTGGGAAATTGCACAGCCGAAATCCGGAAATTATCCGGCTTGCAAAGTTGATAGGCCGCACACCCGGTGCAGTTGCGATGAAGCTCGTAAACTTTGCCAGCCTTGACCCTGCCATCACCAGCACAGGCCGCACAGGATTGGGTAACGCTGGATCACTCGATAAAGAAGTATGGGCTGAGTTTCATGCTGACTGGGAAAAGCTTGCTGTCGAGTGTGAATTGCTGAGACGAAATCTTGATGCTAGTGCCTCGATAACTGATGAAGCCGATGAACAACTTGTCCCAGAAGATTTCACTGGCGAGACAAGAAAGGTAGTTGCCGAGCAACGCATCAAACAAAATTTCTTCCGTCGCGCCGTGTTGAGCAGTTATCGCGGGCGTTGCTGTATGTCTGGATTGTCTGAGCCGCGCTTGTTGATTGCCAGCCATATTGTGCCGTGGAGCAAAGACAAGGCAAATCGCTTAAATCCGAGCAATGGTTTATGTCTTTCAGCGATTCATGATAGGGCTTTTGACAAGGGGCTAATAACGCTTACCGACGATTTCAAAATCGTCGTCTCGAAGGAATTAAAACGCAAGAAAGAGCCTTTCGTAATCGAAGTTCTGCTGCCTCTGGATGGACGAACAATCGAGCCTCCAGAGCGTTTTGCACCGCAGCCGGAGTTTGTTGCATGGCATAGAAACGAGCTATTTGTTGATAACAGGAAATAAGACATTATGCAGCTTGCCGAAAGACAAGATGATTATCCGATTTACTACATCATGTCCGACCAACCGGATTGTTGCGGAAAGTGCGGGAGCCGCGTCGATTTGCTAGAAATCAAAATGATTGACGGTGAACGCGTGTTTGTTACCGAATGTCTTGGGTGTCACCGCGAAACCCTCATCGTTGAAGAATAAGTGGATGGCGGGTTACGACGCAAGCGGCTAACCCACGCATCATCCCGAATGGCCGCTCCGAACCGGACTTCATGGGCTGGGAAATGAAGGCATACAGCGGGAGCCGGATTACCCTGATGACGCCCGAGCCTGACGGCGGCATGTATGGTGACGAGGGTGTGAAAGCATTCGTCAGGAAATTCGGCGCACCTAGCGGAAACGATACGCTGTATTTCACTGGCACCCATCGCGCCAACAACCGGAACGCCAAGACAGGTTTGACGTTGACGGTGCGCGGCTTTAATCCGGCGCGCAAAGTGATCGAGGATGTGGGCGGAGCTGTGGAGTTGTTGACGGACGCGGGGCGTTGCGCGGCGGCTTGGTCATTCGGCGACTTGATGATTGGCTGGAACAAGAAACATGCTCAAGCGGCATATGTGCCTTATGAGAGCGAGAAAGTGGGCGAGCCAGCCTATCGTTTCTCAGCCCTGCATTGCTGGGTGAGGGAACGGATTTCAACCGTTATCTGGTCGCGATGTGCGAGGGCTTGGTAATTTTCGATCCGGGCTCAAAGGTAATGAATGCCAGCAGTTCAAAATCTTCTGTCAAAGCGCGCAGCCAATTCCGCATGTCGGTACAACATCTGGCTCAGCTATACCAGAAATTCGAACCTGAGAAATTCTGACTTCTCTTAGCCTAAACTATAGCTGCTCGGCCTACGAAGCATCCAACAAGCAGACACTCGCTTCCAAGTGCATTTGTTGTAAGGAAAAATCCGCTCTGGCCGATTATGTAGGCCGCTCGATTATGTGGACTTGATCCTGTGGATACGCGCCAACCGCTGATGAGCAGAGGTCGACGCGTATTTTTCTCCCCACATAATCATAACGCCTTTAGGAAGTTGATCAGCGAGTCAGGCGCACGGTAGCATTGAATCTTGACGTCGGGTAGGATTTTTGTGCTGTCTGCAGATGCAGATTTTTAGAAGTGCCCTTTATTTATCCACACAGATGCTGCAACATGCGCCGGCAGCCGCTTCCGCCGATGTATCTGCCGTTCCATTGCACGCGCCGCAGGACGGATCCTTGCTCAGCGAGCTGCGCATGATGTTCATGCCCAGCGCATTCAGCGTGAGCAGCTTGCCGCTCAATCCGCGCTCGATGCCCATCAACAGTTTAAGCGCCTCGGCTGCCTGCAGCGCACCGATGATGCCGACCAGCGGTGCGAATACGCCGGTGGTCGCGCAACGCAGCTCGGCGGCAAGGCTATCCTCGGGGAACAGACAGTTATAGCAGGGTGCGTCATCGCGGCGAAAATCAAACACTGAAACCTGCCCGTCGAACTGGATCGCCGCCCCCGACACCAGCGGTTTGCGCGCGGCCTGACAGGCGCGATTGACCGCATAGCGCGTCGTGAAATTATCGCTGCAATCCAGCACCACATCGGTCTCCGCGATCAGGTCGCGCAACTGGGCCGCGTCGGCGCGGATCGGCAATGCGATGCACTCGACCTCCGGATTGATGTCGTTCAGCATGGTCTGTGCGGACACAACCTTCGGCTGCCCGACTGAAGAGGTGCGGTGAATGATCTGGCGTTGCAGGTTGCTGAAGTCCACCGTGTCGTGGTCGCACAGCGTCAATTGCCCCACCCCGCTGGCGGCCAGATACAACGCGGCAGGCGAGCCCAAGCCGCCCAGACCGATAATGAGCACCCTGGCGTCGAGCAGGCATTGCTGCCCTTCGATACCGATCTCCGGCAGCAGAATGTGTCGGCTATAGCGCAGCAATTGTTGATCGTTCATGCCGGTACCCGAGTTTCAAAAGAACACCGATTATTGAACATCGGTAAATCGAAGACAATGCTTTTGTTTTGCAGGCGCATCGCACCGGCCTTTGATTTACAATCCGGGATTTACAATCCCACCCATTCATCCAGCCGGAAAATACCATGCAGCAACTCACGATCACCCGCCCCGACGACTGGCACCTGCATCTGCGCGACGGCGCGCTGATGCAATCGGTGCTGCCGGACAGCGCGCGGCAATTTGCCCGCGCGATCGTCATGCCCAACCTGCGTCCGCCGGTGACCACCACCGCACAGGCGCTGGAATACCGTGCGCGCATCCTTGCCGCCTTGCCGGCAGGCGCCGATTTCCAGCCGCTGATGACGCTGTATCTGACCGACAACACCGGTGCGGAAGAAATTCGCAACGCCAAGGCGAGCGGTGTAGTCCATGCGGTGAAGCTGTATCCGGCGGGTGCGACCACTAACTCCGATGCCGGCGTGACCGATCTCCGCAAGACCTATCCGGCGCTGGAAGCAATGCAGCGTTGCGGGATGCCGTTGCTGGTGCATGGCGAAGTGACCGATGCGGCGGTGGACGTGTTCGACCGCGAGGCGGTGTTCATCGAACGCGTGCTGCAACCGCTGTTGCGCGACCTGCCGCAACTGCGCGTGGTGTTCGAGCACATCACCACCCGCGATGCGGCGCAGTTCGTCATGGCGGCGCCGGACAACCTCGCCGCGACGATCACCGCACACCACCTGCTGTACAACCGCAACGCGATGCTGGTCGGCGGCATCAAACCGCATTACTATTGCCTGCCGGTGCTGAAGCGCGAGACCCACCGCGAAGCCTTGATCTCTGCCGCCACCAGCGGCAACCGCAAATTTTTTCTCGGCACCGACAGCGCGCCGCATGCGCAGCACACCAAGGAAAATGCCTGCGGCTGCGCCGGCATCTATACCGCACATGCCGCGATCGAGTTGTATGCCGAGGCCTTCGAGCAGGCCGGCGCGCTAGATAACCTGGAAGGATTTGCCAGTTTTTATGGTGCCGATTTCTACCGCCTGCCGCGCAACACCGGAACCCTCACGTTGCGCAAGGAAAGCTGGCAGGCGCCTGCCTCAGTGGGGTTCGGCGAGCATCGCCTGGTTCCGTTGCGTGCC
Source organism: Gallionellaceae bacterium (assembly GCA_019753125.1). Classification (GTDB taxonomy): domain Bacteria; phylum Pseudomonadota; class Gammaproteobacteria; order Burkholderiales; family Gallionellaceae; genus Gallionella. The sequence goes on from JAIELH010000029.1 coordinate 11,866, forward strand.
GGAGAAACGCTTGCGTGGAAGACCGGAGCCTGACATGGATGCCAACGAAGACCGCAGCGAAATATTCCGCGCCAAGGTAAACCTGGAAACCTCGCAGATCGCGTGGAAAGAGTTGCAGCGTTTCTTTGCCAGCGGCGCGGCATTGTTCGTTGCGCCCGAACTCGATCTGGTCGAGGTCGCGTTTCAGATGTCCGAGGACAATGTGACGCAAATCCAGCAATGGGCGGCATCGGGCAAGCTCGGCAAGGTTTCCGACGAACAGGCGCGCGCCTGGATCGAGACGGGCGCAATGGTCTGGGCGGTGGTCGTCAGCCCTTATGTGCTGGTGCAACCGCCGGGCAGTCTGCACTAGCACACTGATTCGGCGTCATGCCCAGTTCAACATGCTCTACCGTCCACGGTTCGTTTATCCCCAGCAAGTGCCGGTACAGTTCCTTGCTTTCCATCGCTCGTCTCCTAATCAAGTTGGAGACGATAGATCAACTTTTACCCACGAAAATGTCCGATGAACCTAAAAAGAAGGCGATCCCAAGATGCTACCGTGGGTACAATAATCGCCTGTTTCACATTGAACTTGAGAAAAATATTTCAAGAGACCGGGAATGTGTCTGGTGAATTTTGTGAATCGGGACGAGCTATAAATATAAGGGATGAAAACGTGTCAGAAGCTAGCCGATCAGATATACGCATTAGTGTGATAACGGTGGTTCGCAATGGCGTTGAATTTATAGAGCAAACGATTTGCAGCGTACTTGAACAAACCTATTCAAACCTGGAATACATCGTCATAGACGGGTTTTCCTCGGATGGGACTGTGGATGTCATAAAATCTCATGAGTCCAGGATCGCACACTGGGTAAGTGAAAAGGATAATGGTATTGCGGACGCCTTCAACAAGGGATTGGCGCTGGCTACAGGGGATTACATCCTGTTTCTAAATGCGGATGACGCTCTGGCAACTCCGCATGTTCTGGAAAAAATTGCCACGGAAATTGCCGGCCAAAATTATCCTGTGCTGCTCTATGGCGACTACGACATTATAGAAAGAGATTCTGGTGATTTAATTTGTCATGGCAGGGTTGTATTCTCCCCAAAAAGATTAACGCATGGACAGGTTCTTCCGCATCCATGCCTTTTTACCGGCCGGAGTTATTTCGAAAAATATGGCAAGTTCGATACCAGCTTCAGGATCGCGATGGATTATGAATGGTTGCTACGCGGCATACTCAAGGAGCGTGTTGCTCATGTGCCCATATTGACCACCAACATTCGTAATGGTGGGGTCAGTACGCTTGATCAGTCCAGAACTGTGGAAGAGATAATATTGGCCTTAAAAAAGAACGGGTACTTTTCCAGAGGTTTCTCTGAATATAAAACGCGAGGATATTTTTTTGCTCGTATGCTGTCGAGGAAAATGCTGGACAAGACCGGGCTTTATGATGCATTTTGGTCGGCAAGAAACAAGCTTGGCAGTTTTCTGAATAAGCGCCATAGACATGGCTAGCATATCCCGCGTCAGAACATTCGATTTTTCGCAACCAGCTCAAATTTGCCGCTCTGGAGAAACCAGGTAAAAATTCATACGCAACCTATCTTTGCCATTTCGCTGTCATTAGCGTGATTGGCAGAATTTACGGAATTGCCGTGTTAAATAAAGAAGGAATTATGGCGTTTGTTTTTGGCGTGGCTTCAGTAGCCCTGATTTCGTATATGTTTGCTGTCATTTCCTACAATCTGCTGGAAAAGAAAATTCATGCTGTTGCTGAAAAGCTAACGAGATAAATTGGACAAACTTGATGCATAGCACAGCAACGCAGCTAAAACTATCAATAAGACACTGGGTGAGGGCTTTCCTTTACCCAAGGCCATTGCTTGGCCTGTTTTTCTTGCCGCGCTTCCTCGGTCACTGGGCACAATATACGCGAGCGGCCGGGGCGCAGAAAATCGGCGTGCTGGATTTGCAGCCCTGCCTGGGCGACTGGAGCACGCATACGCCATTCGATGCGCATTATTTTTATCAGGGCGCCTGGCTGGCAAGGCGGCTATCGGGGGCAAAGCCAGAGCGGCATGTCGACATCGGTTCCAGCGTATTGACGATGAGTGTGCTGAGTGCGTGGGTCGATACTGTTTTTGTGGACTACCGCCCGTTGAAAGCGTCTTTGCCCGGATTAGGCTCGGTAGCAGGTGATATTCTCAGTTTGCCGTTTGCAGATAATTCTCTTGCTTCACTGTCGTGTTTGCATGTGATTGAGCATATTGGCCTGGGCCGTTACGGCGACCCGATCGACCCGCAAGGCAGCGTCAAAGCGGCTCTCGAATTGCAGCGTATCGTACGCCCGGGGGGTAAGCTTTTTATTTCGCTCCCGGTTGGGCGTGAACGGATATGTTTCAACGCACACAGGGTGCATGCGCCTGATTCCGTCATGAATATGTTTCCGCAATTGAGGCTGGCCGAGTTCTCCTATGTGGATGATGCGGGGCAATTAAGGGAACGCCAGCAGCCTTGCTCGGCAAGCGATCTGCGCTACGGCTGCGGTTTTTTTCAGTTTGAAAAACCGATCCCCTGACCGTGAAAATTCTTTGCATTCTGGGTGAGCACAATTACGGCGATCCTTCTCGTGGCGAATGCTATGAGTATGTGAATTTTTTACCTGCATTGCGTAATCTTGGCCATCAGGTAATTTTTTTTGAATCTCTCAATCGCAGCAGTTACCAAAGCTTTGCCGATTTGAACCGGCAGTTTTTGGAAAAGGTGCATGCTGAAAAACCGGACATCATTTTGTGCGTGCTACATGGCTATGAGATATGGCTGGAAACATTTGAGCTGGTCAGAGAGTGCTGTAACGCCGTTATCATCAACTGGTCTACCGATGATTCCTGGAAGTACGAACAGTTTTCCAGGTTTATTGCGCCGGTATTTGATATTTACACTACCACCTATCTGGATGCGCTTGCCAAGTCCAAAAAGGATGGCTACACAAATTTTGTGCTGACCCAGTGGGCAGCGAACTCGGCAAGCTTTGCCAAGCCGTTGCCTGCCAGAGAATGCCGCTACCCGGTATCTTTTGTCGGGTCTTGTTATGGCAATCGGCGGAAATGGATTGCGGCGCTTGAAGAGCGAGGCATAGATGTAGCATGCTTCGGCCATGGATGGAAAAATGGCGCAGTACCCTCAGAAAAAATACCGCAAATCATACGAGAGTCCGTGATCAGCCTGAACTTCGGTGATTCAGGAATGGTGATGCACGGCATAATTCCCCGACGGAGCCGCCAGATCAAAGCGCGGGTCTTCGAGGTGCCGGGTGCTGGCGGTTTTCTGATGACAGAAAATGCAGCCAACCTGGACAGCTTCTATCGTATTGGCGAAGAAATTTCCGTATATGAAGGAATCTCGGACCTCGTGAGCCAAATTACTTATTTCCTTGAGTGCCGGGAGGAAAGAGACAAGATCGCGATGGCCGGCAATGCACGCACACAGAACGAGCATACTTATGAGGTGCGATTCGGTCATTTGCTTGAAATCGCTTCCCGTATCAAGGCTGCGCGGGGTCTCGGGCAATGCGCAATTGATTTTGGAAGATTCGACTCGATTTTGAAGAAACACGAAACCGGCGTGCTGCTGAAGATACTGAAATATGCGCTGCAAGCGCCCTGCATCCTCATATGGGGGCGCAAGAGGGGTCCGAGGGCTGCGCGCAGATTGTTATTCGAGATTAGTTGGCGTGTAGCCGGGAAAAAAACCTACTCCGTCTCCGGCTGGCCCGGCAGGCTGTTTTACCGGGAAAGCTGATGCAAGCTCCGGTCAGTGTGGTTGTACCCTGTTATCGTTGCACGGAAACGATCGAGCGTGCGCTCGCTTCTATCGTACAGCAGACGCTTCTGCCTGCACAGGTGCTGTTGGTTGAGGATTGCAGCGGCGACGAAGGCAAGACTCTGGAGTTGCTTTATCTTTTGCAACAAAAATATCGGGAGGAAATTGATTTGAAGATTATCACACTCGATAAAAATGGCGGCCCTGCCACGGCACGCAATGCTGGATGGGAGGCTGCGACTCAAACATATATTGCTTTTCTGGATGCCGACGATGAATGGCGTCCGGAAAAATTGAGTACCCAGTATGAATATATGCGCGAGAACCCGGATATTGTAGTCTCGGGGCATCGGCATATTAATTTGCCCGGCAACCCTTCTTCACTGCATGCCGCTCTTATGACATCGCATAAAAAAATCAGCCCGCTAAGCCTTCTTTTCAGGAACTGCTTCCCAGCTTCATCGGTAATGCTAAAAAATGAAATTCCATTCCGATTTGCTGACGGCAAGCGATACGCTGAAGATGCTTATCTATGGCAACAAATTGCATTTGCCCGGCTTCCGATGGTTCGCATCGAGGCCCCCTTGGTGAATTATTACAAAGCACTTTACGGGGAGAGCGGTTTAAGCGCCCAACTTTGGAAAATGGAAAAGGGGGAATTGAGTAATTTCGTAGCACTATACCGGGCAGGGAGCATCAACTGGTTGTTGTTTATTGCAGCAACAATTTTTTCTGTCTTGAAGTATGTAAAACGGCTGGTTGCAACATGGATGAACCGGGCGGCCTATTAACCATACTGAAGAAGGCGCAGTATTCCGCATGCCCCATGCTTGAAGATATGGTAAACACATTTTTATGCTTCAGGATAATTCCATGTACACGATTTTTGTTCGCCTGATAAAGTTTTTTTTCTTCAAATCGCCTTTGTGGCGATTCTTTCTTCCTGTCATGAAATTTGACATGTCAATTTCACAACTCAATTTCATTGTGAACACGCTTGATGCCATTGCTAATGATGGGGCAGTGCTTGAAATTGGGGTTGGCGGGGGTGCAACTTCAGTTGTGATTAACAATTTCATGAAAAGCAAATCGATCAGAAGGCATTTTTATGCGATCGACACGTTCTCTGGATTTGCCCCTGAAGATATCCTGTATGAAAAGGACCACAGGGGAAAAACCGACAACTATTTGTATTACCGCTCAAACAGCAAGGAATGGTACTCCAAGACACTAATTGCGCACGGGATAAAGGACGCAACTGTTTTTCAGGCGGATGCAAAAGAATTTGACTATAGTGTTATAGGGCCTCTTGCATTTTGTCTTTTTGATGTTGACCTGTATAAGCCTACAGAATCCGTACTTCCACGTCTTTATGAAATCTTGATACCCGGGGGAGTCATCATTGTCGATGATTGCTCATTGGAACCGTCCATATACGATGGCGCAGGAGAAGCTTATCGGGAATTTTGCGCGAAAATGGGGTTTAAAGAAGAGCGGGTTCATGAAAAACTCGGTGTTATCAGGAAGCCCCTTTCTTGATAAATCATCAATAAATGAATTACCCCGATTGCAGACGCAAACAACATGCTGACTGCTTTCAACCGCTGGTGCTATCATTTCATCGCAACACACCTCTCTCGTTTCAGCGCCTGATTGCTTCATCTTCAATCAGCCGGCGGTACTGAATGGTTACAAACAAAAGACAAGCCACAGCGATTATTGATGGAAAAACTTTGTTTTGTCGCAACGATTCCCGCCGTAGTGCATTCCTTCCTGAAGGGGCATATTCGTGCAGCCGCAGGAAAATGGCCGGTCACAATCATTAGCCACCCTGACGGCGCAGAACTTCTGGAAGATATGAGCGCTCAATTTATCCCGCTGGAGATCGAGCGCGAGGCATCACCATGGCGCGATTTGCTGGCCTTGGCGCAACTGGTGAGATTGTTCCGCCGCGAACGTTTTGACTTGGTTCATTCCATCATGCCCAAAGCTGGATTGTTGGCAATGCTGGCAGGACGGCTGGCTGGTGTTCCCAATCGGATACATACCTTTACCGGGCAAGTTTGGGCGACCAAACGGGGGTGGCGACGCAGCGCGCTCAAACAGTTCGACAAGCTGATCGTGTCGTTTGCTACCAACATTCTGGTGGATAGCCCGTCACAGCGTGATTTTCTGGTTTCTGAAGGTGTTTTGCCGCAAGGCAAAGCTGTGGTCATTGGCCATGGTTCAATCTGCGGGGTAGATGCGCATCGGTTTCATCCGGATGTCCAAGTGAAGGGCGCGGTATGTGCAGAGTTGAACATAAGCATCGAGCAAACCGTAATCCTGTTCTTGGGCAGATTAAATCGCGACAAGGGGATTCTCGACCTTGCTGTCGCGTTTGCCGATATTGCATCACAGCGGAGGGATGTCGTGCTCGTGCTGGTGGGCGCTGAGGAGAATGTGCCTTTTACGCGCGTGCAAGAAATCTGCGGCGTGCATAGCGAGCAATTGCGCAGGGTGAACTTCACGCCCAATCCGGAGCGTTATATGGCGGCGGCGGATATTTTTTGTCTGCCCAGTTACCGGGAGGGGTTTGGGCAGGTCATCATTGAAGCGGCTGCGAGCGGTGTGCCGTGCGTCGCTTCGCGAATATATGGTGTTATCGATGCCGTGGAAGACGGAAAAACAGGCTTGCTGTTTCCGGCAGGCGATACGGCTGCGCTTACACAGCTTTTATTAAAGCTGATAATGAGCCGCGATTTGCGAAAACAAATGGGTGAAGCGGCACGAGTGCGCGCACTGGAATTGTTCCCCAGCCAAAACATTACCCGGGAAATGCTTGCGCTTTACGGCAAGTTATTGGGGCAACGCTGAGCGCATTAAACGAAGGATGAACTTACCCGTGGCAGATTCCAGGAAGCTACTGATCACAGGCACAAATGGTTTTGTCGGGCGAGTGTTGTGTGACGATGCCATGAGGCACGGGTTGCGTGTCAAGGGCGCAGTGCGCTCCGCTCGCGAATTGCCTGTTGGCGTGGAGCCTGTGATTACAGGCTCGATTGACGGCAAGACAAACTGGACTGATGCGTTGCTTGGCGTGGATGCAATCATCCATCTTGCCGCGCGGGCACACATAATGAAAGACACTGCTGACGATCCGCTGGCGGAATTTCTCGCGGTCAATTTGTATGGCACGGAGAACCTCGCGCGGCAGGCCGCACATGCCGGGGTGAAACGCCTGGTCTATGTGAGCTCAATCAAGGTGAATGGCGAGACTACCAGCGCAACCCAGCCGTTCGCGGAGCTGGACAAACCTGACCCGCAAGACCCTTACGCAATATCGAAATGGCAAGCCGAACAAGCTTTGCGGCGTATTGCGCGGGAAACCGGCCTGGAAGTTGTGATCGTGCGCCCGCCGCTGGTGTATGGCCCCGGCGTGAAGGGGAATTTCATCAGTTTGCTGGCTGCGATAGACAAGGGAATTCCTTTGCCATTGGCAGGAATCAACAATGCGCGCAGCCTGGTGTATACCGGCAATCTGGTGGATGCCTTGATCGCTTGCGTGACACATCCCGCTGCTGCCGGGCAGACTTACCTGGTCAGCGACGGCAAAGATGTCTCGACGGCGCTGCTGGTGGAAAAGATCGCGCAGGCATTGGAGTGCGGCCACCGCTCGTTCTATTTCCCGCCCAGCCTGTTGCAGGCTGCGGCGGCATTGTTGGGGCGCGCAAAACAAGCGGAGCGTCTGCTCGGTTCGTTGCGCGTGAACAGCCAGAAAATCCGCAGCGAATTGAATTGGGTTCCGCCCTATTCGCTGGAACAAGGCCTGCGCGCCACAGCGGATTGGTATCGGGCGCTGCGCAATGGGTTATAATCGCACTACTTCATAAAGCCCTGACGCCGCCCCGCAGCGGTTTACGCTCATGATATTAGTGACCGGCAGCGCCGGATTCATCGGCTCTAACTTCGTACTGGACTGGCTCGCGCAAGACAACGAACCGGTTGTCGGCTTGGATAAGCTGACCTATGCCGGCAATCTGGAAAACCTTGCTTCATTGAAGGATGACCCGCGCCATATTTTTGTGCATGGCGACATCGGCGATACGGCATTGGTTAACCATCTGCTGGATGAATATCGCCCGCGCGCCGTCGTCAATTTTGCGGCCGAGAGCCATGTGGATCGATCCATCCACGGGCCGGAGGATTTCATCCAGACCAACATCGTCGGCACCTTCCATCTGCTTGAGGCGGTGCGCGCGTATTGGGCGGGGCTGGCGGAAACGGAAAAGCGTAATTTCCGCTTTCTGCATGTTTCTACCGATGAAGTATATGGCTCACTTGAAAAGGGCGAACCGGCATTCAGCGAGACGCACCGCTATGAGCCGAATAGCCCCTATTCCGCCAGCAAGGCCGCCAGCGACCATCTGGTGCGCGCCTATCACCACACCTATGGCCTGCCGGTGCTCACTACCAACTGCTCCAATAATTACGGCCCATATCACTTTCCCGAAAAACTGATCCCGCTGATGATCGTCAATGCGCTCGCGGGCAAACCGCTGCCGGTATATGGCGACGGACAACAGATCCGCGACTGGCTGTATGTACGCGACCACTGTAGCGCAATACGTTGCGTGCTGGAAAAAGGCCGTGCTGGCGAGGTTTACAACATCGGCGGATGGAGCGAAAAAGCCAACCTCGACATCGTCCATACCGTTTGCGATCTTCTCGATGAACTGCATCCGCGCAACGATGGGAAACCATATCACGAACAAATTTCTTTCGTTGCCGACCGCCCCGGCCATGACCGGCGCTACGCGATCGACGCGCGCAAGATCGAGCGCGAGCTGGGCTGGAAACCGGCCGAAACATTCGAGACCGGCATCCGCAAAACCGTGCAGTGGTATCTGGATAACCAGGGTTGGGTAAGCAACGTGCAGTCCGGTTCTTACCGGCAATGGGTAGAGAAGAATTACGCGGGGCGCAGCTGATGGGAACCTCTAGAAATTCATTTTTCGGGCGAATCGCGTCGTCGCGTGCTCGCTCACTCCTCGCCTATCGAATTGATATGTCTCGTCGTTCGCTGCGCGGCTCCTTGCGCTTCATCCCGCAAAATGAATTTCTAGAGGTTCCCTGATGAAAATCCTGCTGTTCGGCAAAAATGGCCAGGTCGGCTGGGAGCTGCAACGCAGCCTGGCTCCGCTGGGAGAACTCATCGCACTGGATGTGGATAGCACTGGTTTGTGCGGGAGCTTCACCAATCCGGACGGTCTTGCGCAAACGGTACGCGCCGTTGCGCCGGATGTGATCGTCAACGCCGCTGCCCACACCGCAGTGGACAAAGCCGAAAGTGAAGCGGAACTGGCGCGCGCGATCAACGCGCTGGCGCCCGGCGTGCTGGCGCGGGAAGCGCAGCGCGGCAATGCCTGGCTGGTGCATTACTCCACCGATTACGTATTCGATGGCAGCGCTGAAAAACCGTGGTTAGAGACGGATGCCACAGCTCCGCTCAGCGTCTATGGCGCGACCAAACTGGAAGGCGAGCAACTGATCCAACAATCCGGTTGTCGCCACGTTATTTTCCGCACCAGTTGGGTGTATGGCGCGCGCGGCGGCAACTTTGCCAAGACCATGCTGCGCCTGGCACAGGAGCGCGACGGCCTCAATGTCATCGACGACCAGATTGGCGCGCCTACTGGTGCAGACTTGCTGGCCGACATCACCGCCCATGCCATCCGCATGGCACGGCAGCGTGTGGAAGTGAGCGGGCTATATCACTTGGCCGCCGCAGGCGAAACTTCATGGCACGGCTATGCCAGCTTCGTTATAGAGTTTGCACGCAAGGCCGGTACCCCACTCAAAATCGCACCCGATGCCGTCCGGCCGGTGCCGACCAGCGCCTTCCCTACACCCGCGAAACGCCCGCACAACTCGCGCCTGAATACGGCAAAATTGCACAACACTTTCGATTTCCATTTACCGCACTGGCAGGCTGGGGTGGAGCGTATGCTTACTGAAATTTTGGAAAGGCAATCATGACTCAACGCAAAGGCATCATTCTCGCCGGCGGCTCAGGCACACGCCTGCATCCCGTCACACTGGCAGTATCCAAGCAGTTGTTGCCGATTTACGACAAGCCGATGATCTACTATCCGCTGTCCACGCTGATGCTGGCCGGGATGCGCGACATCCTGATCATCTCGACGCCACAGGACACACCGCGCTTCGAACAACTGCTCGGCGACGGCAGCGCGTGGGGGTTGAATCTGCGCTATGCCGTGCAACCATCGCCGGACGGGTTGGCGCAGGCGTTCATCATCGGGCGCGAATTCATCGGCAATCACCCTTCGGCGCTGGTGCTGGGCGACAATATTTTCTATGGCCACACGCTGCACAACCAATTGCAAAATGCCTCTGACCGCGATCGGGGCGCATCGGTATTTGCCTACCATGTGCGCGATCCGGAACGTTATGGTGTGGTTGAATTCAATGCCCAAGGCCGCGCCGTGTCGCTGGAAGAAAAACCGGCGCAACCCAAGTCCAATTACGCCGTCACCGGCCTGTATTTTTACGACAATGCTGTCGTGGATATTGCTGCCAATCTTAAACCCTCGGTGCGCGGCGAACTGGAGATCACCGATGTCAACCGCCGCTATCTCGAGCGTGGCGAGCTGGCCGTGGAAATGATGGGGCGCGGTTATGCCTGGCTGGATACCGGCACGCATGAATCGCTGCTGGAGGCCAGCCAGTTCATCCAGACCATCGAACATCGCCAGGGGCTGAAGATCGCCTGCCCGGAAGAAATCGCCTATCGCAAGGAGTTCATCGACGCCGCACAACTGGAAGCACTCGCCGCACCGTTGCTCAAGAGCGGTTACGGCGATTATTTGATGCGCGTGCTCAAGGAAAAGGATATGCCGCAGTGAAAGCCATCCAGACTGCCATCCCGGAACTACTGATCATCGAACCAAAGGTGTTCGGCGACGAACGCGGCTTCTTCTTCGAGAGCTTCAACCGGCGTAAATTTGCCGAACTGGCCGGACGCGAAATAGATTTTGTCCAGGACAACCATTCGCGCTCGGTTAGAAATGTGCTGCGCGGCCTGCACTATCAGATACAACATCCGCAGGCAAAGCTGGTGCGCGTGATACAGGGCGCAGTGCTGGATATCGCCGTGGATATCCGCCGCAGATCACCCACCTTCGGGCAGCATGTCGCGCTGGAATTGTCCGCCGAGAACAAACGCATGCTCTGGATTCCGGAAGGCTTCGCGCATGGCTTTGTGGTTCTCTCAGATACCGCAGAATTCCTCTACAAGACCACGGATTACTGGTACCCGGAACACGAACGCTGCATACGCTGGGACGACCCGGCGCTGGCGATCGATTGGCAGCTACAGGCTGAACCTGTTCTTTCGGCCAAGGATGCAAATGGCAAGCCGCTTGGGAAAGCCGAGCTGTTCGAGTGAGATTAAAGGTAATTAAAAATTAGCCTTGCAAGGCTGGCGGGTGATTCAGCTTAATCCACCTCCGCCAGCAACAATTCTTTGATGATTTGCAACGATTTTTCAGTCGCGCCGCGATTGAACTCCACAAAGCCGGTGCATTGTTGCCGCATTTTCGATAAGGCTTCTGCATCGCTCAACAGGCGTTGCGCTTCTGCAATCAACTGATCGGCGGTCTGCACCTGGGTTGCGGCTCCGGCCAGTACCGCCTGTTGCGTCGCTTCGGCAAAATTATAGGTGTGCGGGCCGATCAGCACCGGCGTGCCGGCGGCGCAGGCCTCGATCAGGTTCTGCCCGCCATAAGACAGCAGGCTGCCGCCGATGAAGGCGAGGTCGGCTGCGGCGTAATAGGCAAACATCTCGCCCATGCTGTCGCCCAGCACTACCCGAATCTCTGGCGGAACCGGACGATTCGCGCTCCTGCGCTGAAAGGTTATATCACGCTGTTTGAACATCACAGCAACCTCGTTAAAGCGCTGCGGATGGCGCGGCACGATCACCAGCAGCAAATCTGGGATGCATGCTTTTTCCAGCGCATCGAGCAGCAGCGCCTCTTCGCCATCGCGGGTGCTGGCGGCAAGAAACACCTTGCGCCCAGACCCAAACTGCCCACGCAACTGCTCACCCAATTCAAGCATCGCGGACGGTGGCTCGATGTCGAATTTGAGATTACCCATTATCGAGATATTTTTCGCGCCGAGAGCGCCCAGGCGTGCGGCATCGCCGGCAGTTTGCGCGGCGACGGCGGCAAGTTCGTGCAGTGCGCTACGGGTTAACCGTGAAAAACGCGCATAGCCTCGCGCAGATTTCTCCGACATGCGCGCATTCAGCAGCAGCAACGGAACGTTGTTTTGATTGCAGGTGTGGATCAGGTTGAACCAGATTTCCGTTTCCATCAGTATCCCGAGTCGCGGACGGAAATGGCGCAGGAAATGCCGCACCGCGAACGGGTAGTCGTAAGGCAGATACACGCGCAGCACGCTATCGCCATACAGCTGCTCGCTGGCGGCGCGCCCGGTGGGCGTGGTATGGGTGAGCAGGATTTGATGGCCGGGGTAGGCTGTGCGCAGCCGGGCGACGAGGCTTTGCGTGGCTCGTGTTTCACCCACAGAGACGGCGTGCAGCCAGATCACAGGCTGGTTACTGCGCACGGCATAAAAACCGAAACGCTCGCCGATGTGGCGCAGATATTCCGGCTGTTTGCGCGCACGCCACAACAGGCGCAGGAAAATGTATGGCAGCAGCAACCACAGCACAGCCGTGTAAAAGAGTCTCATTCGATGCAGTTCGCAGGTTTGGGGGGCGCAGCCTCACTATCTCAAGCACAAGCCGGATTGTTCGGCAGCCGATGCGGCGTACATTCTATATCTACAGAGCGCTGTCATGTGATATCAGACGGAATTGAACGCCATGCAAACCGGATGGCCCATTGCACAAGGCACTAAAACTCGCTATATTCCCGCCATGCACTTCTCCACGCACATCGCAATACTTCACTCCACGTTCAGCCTGCTGGCTGCGCTGCTGCTGCGCGGCGCGCGCTAATCACACTCCGATTCAGGGCAATACAGAGCGGCAACCCGGAGCGGTTGCGCAGGTTTAACCTATCCAGACAGGATTTTTATCATGACAGACAAATTGATTATTTTTGACACGACGTTGCGCGACGGCGAGCAGAGCCCCGGTGCGGCGATGACCCGGGAGAAGAAGATCCGCGTTGCGCGCCAGTTGGAAAAGCTCGGGGTGGATGTGATCGAAGCGGGATTTGCCGCCGCCAGCCCGGGCGACTTCGAGGCGGTGAAAGCGGTTGCCGAAACCGTGAAGGATTCCACGGTATGCTCGCTGGCGCGCGCCGGCGAGAATGACGTGCGCCGTGCCGGCGAGGCGATCAAACCTGCAAAATCCGGGCGCATCCACACCTTCATCGCCACCAGCCCGATCCACATGCAGCACAAGTTGCGCATGACCGAGGATCAGGTGGTCGAGCGTGCGGTCAGCGCGGTGAAATGGGCGCTGGAATATACCGACGACGTGGAGTTCTCCGCCGAAGATGCGGTGCGTTCGGAAATGGATTTTCTGGTGCGCGTGTTCGATGCGGTGATCAAGGCCGGGGCAAAAACGCTGAACGTGCCGGATACGGTCGGCTATTCGATCCCCGCCGCATGGGGTGAGCGCATCCGGCAATTGATCGAGCGCGTGCCTGATTCGGACAAGGTGATCTGGTCCACGCATTGCCACAATGATTTGGGGCTGGCGGTGGCGAACTCGCTGGCGGCGGTGATGAACGGCGCGCGCCAGGTGGAATGTACGATCAACGGCCTCGGCGAACGCGCCGGCAATGCCGCGCTGGAAGAAATCGTGATGGCGGTCAAAACGCGCCGCGACATCTTTAACCTCGACATGCGCATCGACACGACGCAGATCGTGCCGGCTTCCCGGCTGGTTTCCAGCATCACCGGCTATCCGGTGCAGCCGAACAAGGCCATTGTCGGCGCGAATGCGTTCGCGCATGAATCCGGCATCCATCAGGACGGCGTGCTCAAGCATCGCGAAACCTATGAAATCATGCGCGCCGAAGATGTGGGCTGGAACGCCAACAAATTGACCTTGGGCAAGCTCTCCGGGCGCAATGCGCTGCGCCAGCGCTTTACCGCGTTGAACATCGAGTTCGATTCGGAGGATGCGTTCAATGCGGCGTTCCAGCGCTTCAAGGAATTGGCCGACCGCAAGCATGAAATTTTCGACGAGGACTTGCAGGCGCTGGTCAGCGACGATGCGATAGCGCATGTCAATGAACACTACCGCCTGGTCTCGTTGCGCGCCCATTCCGAAACCGGTCTGTTGCCGACCGCGAAGGTGGTCATCGGCATCGACGGCGTACAGCATGAAGCCGAGATGCAGTGCGGTGGCCCGGTGGATGCGACCTTTCAGGCCATCGAGAAAATTGTGCAGAGCGGCGCCGAGCTGCAACTGTATTCGGTGAACAACATCACCAGCGGGACCGATGCGCAGGGCGAAGTGACGGTGCGCTTGGCCAAGGGCGGGCGCATCGTTAACGGCCAGGGCGCGGATACCGACATCGTCGTGGCTTCCGCGAAGGCGTACCTGAACGCGCTCAACAAACTGCACGGCAACCTGGAGCGCGCGCACCCGCAGGTGTAGGCGCGGCGAGCCGGATGGATAAGCCAGCACGGCGCGTCCTGGTTTGGATGGCTTAAAAACCTCCGGGTTTATTTCTTGCGCGGTGCGATCAGATCGGTGATGGTTCCTTCCGCGATTTCCGCCGCAAAGCCCAGCGTCTCGGACAGCGTCGGGTGCGGGTGGATGGTCAGGCCGATGTCTTCCATGTCTGCGCCCATCTCCAGCGCCAGCACCGCTTCGGCGATCAGCTCACCGGCATTCGCGCCGACGATGCCCGCGCCGAGGATGCGGCGTGTCTGCGGGTCGAGCAGCAGTTTGGTCGCACCTTCCTCGCGGCCGATCGATAGCGCGCGGCCGCTGGCTGCCCACGGAAAATTGGCTTTCTCGTACTCGATGTTTTGCGCCTTGGCCTGCGTCTCGGTCAATCCCATCCACGCGATCTCGGGGTCGGTGTAGGCGACGGACGGAATCGTCAGCGGCTCGAAAAATGCCTTGTGTCCGGCGATGTTCTCCGCCGCAACCTTGCCTTCATGCACCGCCTTGTGCGCCAGCATCGGACCGCCTGCGATGTCGCCGATCGCGTAAATGTGCGGCATGCCGGTGCGCATCTGTTTGTTCACCGCAATGAAGCCGTGCTCGGTTATGCTCAGCCCTGCCGCTTCGGCGTTGATCTCGCGGCTGTTCGGGCGGCGGCCTGCCGCCACCAGCACGCGGTCGTAGAGTTGCGGTGCGGGCGCTTGTTCGCCTTCGAAGGTGACTTTCATGCCATCCGGCTGCGCCTCGATCTTGCCGACCCTGGTATTCAGATAAATCGCTTCGTAGCGTTTTTCGATGCGCTTGTGCAGCGGGCGCACCAGGTCGCGGTCCGCGCCGGGGATCAGGCCGTCGGCCAGTTCCACGATGCTGATCCGGCTGCCGAGCGCATCGTACACCGTCGCCATCTCCAGGCCGATGATGCCGCCACCGATGATCAGCATGCGCTTTGGCACATCCTGCAACGCCAGCGCGCCGGTGGAGTCGATGATGCGCGGGTCGTCATAGGGAAAACCGGGGATGCGCACCGCGCTGGAGCCGGCGGCAATGATTGCGTGCTCGAAGGTGATGAATCTCTCGCCTTCGGCAGTTTGCACCGTGAGGCTGTTCGGCGAGGTGAACCTGCCCGTGCCCTGCACCACTTGCACCTTGCGTTGTCTGGCGAGTTGTTTCAGCCCGCCGGTAAGTTTGGCGACGATACCGTCTTTCCAGTTGCGGAGCACGGCGATGTCGATCTGCGGCTTGGCAAACGTCACGCCGTGTTGCGAGGCCTGTTCCGCTTCGTTGATGACTTTGGCGACATGCAGCAGCGCCTTGGACGGGATGCAGCCGACGTTGAGGCACACGCCGCCGAGCGTCGCGTCCTTCTCGACCAGCACCACCTGCTTGCCCAGATCGGCCGCGCGGAATGCGGCGGTGTAGCCACCGGGGCCTGCGCCGAGCACCAGTACTTCGACGTGCAGAATGCCTTGCGCGACAGGTTGCTGGCCAAGTGCCTTGATCGGGATGGTTTTGCCCATGTTTATTTTTCCCCTGAATGATTCCAAATCAACCCTGATGCTTGTCCGCAGATTACGCAGATTGACACAGATTTAAACCTAAAAACCTCAATTCAAGCCACAGAGCACACAGAGAAATCAGCGGTGTTACACATTTTCATGGCACACCAAAAAGGTGAATCATCCTTGCTCAACCATTTGTTTTTACTCTGTGCTCTCTGTGGCTGCCAGAGTTTTTCAGGTTAAAACAAAACCCTGTTCAAAAATCTGCGTGAATCTGTGTAATCTGCGGATAAGTTTGTTGTATTAAACGCGGATTTGCCCGTTACCCAGCACGATGAATTTCTGCGAGGTCAGCCCTTCCAGCCCGACCGGGCCGCGCGCGTGAATCTTGTCGGTGGAAATGCCGATCTCGGCGCCCAGCCCATATTCGAAGCCGTCGGCGAAGCGCGTCGAGGCGTTCACCATCACCGAGCTGGAATCCACCTCGCGCAGGAAGCGCATCGCCCTGGTGTAATTTTCGGTAACGATGCTGTCGGTATGTTGCGAGCTATAGGTGTTGATGTGCGCGATCGCTTCGTCGAGACCGGCAACGATGCGCACCGCGAGTATCGGCGCGAGATATTCGGTGCGCCAGTCCTCTTCGGTCGCGGCTTTCATCTGCGGCGCCAGTGCGCGCGCCGCAGCGTCGCCGCGCAGCTCCACGCCCTTGTCGAGGTAAATCTCGCACAGCGGCGGCAATACCTTGGAGGCTACGCCCTGCGCGACCAGCAGCGTCTCCATTGCGTTGCACACGCCGTAGCGATGCGTCTTGGCATTGTCGGCGATACGGATCGCTTTTTCGAGATCGGCGTCGTCGTCGATATACACATGGCAGATGCCGTCGAGATGTTTGATCACCGGCACCTTGGCGTCGTCCGAGATGCGCGCGATCAGGCTCTTGCCGCCGCGCGGCACGATCACGTCGACAAATTCCTTCATCGTGATCAACTCGCCGACTGCGGCGCGGTCGGTGGTGGCGACAACCTGTACGGCGGTTTCCGGCAGCCCGGCGGCGCGCAGCCCGGCATGCACGCAGGCGGCGATCGCCTGGTTGGAGTGGATCGCTTCCGAGCCGCCGCGCAGGATCGCTGCATTGCCGGATTTCAGGCACAGGCCAGCGGCATCCGCGGTCACGTTCGGGCGCGATTCGTAAATGATGCCGATCACGCCGAGCGGCACGCGCATCTTGCCGACCTGAATGCCGGAGGGGCGGTATTTCATGTCGCTGATTTCGCCGATCGGGTCGGGCAGTTGCGCGATCTGGCGCAACCCTTCCGCCATGCCGCGTACGGTCTTTTCGGTCAGCGTCAGGCGCTCCACGGATGCGGCGTCCAGCCCGTTGTTCCTGGCGGCGCTCACGTCCCTGGCATTTTCGGCGATCAGCCGCGCGCTGCCGTCCAGAATGTTCTGCGCGATCGCTTCCAGCGCGCGGTTCTTCGCGGCGGTATCGGCCTGCGCGATGATGCGCGAAGCCGCGCGGGCGGCTTGCCCGACAGATTCCATGTATTGCTTGATGTTATCCATGCCAATTTCCCTGAAGCGAATGAGCCAGTAGGATGGGTGGAGCGTAGCGATACCCATCATTAGATGATTTAAACGCAGATTTTTTGTTGGGTATCGCTATGCTCCACCCAACCTACGAATTGGTGCGCGTATTTTACCGCAAGCGGGATGGTAAAATGCGCGCCTTTCCTGAATACAAGCGTATCCATGTCCGACATACTGAAAAAAATCCTCGCCGTAAAAGCACAGGAAGTGGCCGCCGCACAGCTTGTCAAGCCGCTCGCGGCAATACGCGCCGAGGCGGAACAGGCAGCAGCGACGCGCGATTTTATCGGCGCAATACGCAGCAGGATCACCGGCTGGCAACCTGCGGTGATTGCCGAAATCAAAAAGGCCAGCCCGAGCAAGGGCGTGTTGCGCGCCGATTTCCGCCCCGCTGAAATCGCCGCCAGCTATGCGCAGCATGGCGCGGCATGTCTGTCGGTGCTGACCGACGAGCAGTTCTTTCAGGGCAGCGCCGCATACCTGAAGCAGGCGCGCGCCGCCTGCACGTTGCCGGTGCTGCGCAAGGATTTCATCGTCGACGAATACCAGATTTACCAGGCGCGCGCGATGGGCGCGGATGCGATCCTGCTGATCGCCGCCGCGCTGGATGTGGCGCAAATGCAGGCATTCGAGGCGCTGGCGCAGCGCCTCGGCATGGCGGTGCTGGTGGAAGTGCATGACGGCGCAGAACTGGATGCCGCGCTGCAACTGTCCACACCGCTGATCGGCATCAACAACCGCAACCTGCGCACCTTCGAAGTGAGCCTGCAAACCACGCTGGACTTGTTGCCGCGCATCCGGAACTTGCACCCTCGCCCGCTGGCGGGCGAGGGCTGGGGAAAGGGGGCTCGCATCGTCGTCACCGAGAGCGGCATCCTGAGCGCGGAAGACGTCAAGCTGATGCGCGCCAATCAGGTGAATGCCTTTCTGGTCGGCGAGGCATTCATGCGCGCGGACGATCCGGGTGCGGAGCTGGCGAAAGTGTTCGGGTAACAACATCGATTTGGCCTGACAGCACGCGATGGATACCGCGCCAGCCGACAAGCCTGCGGGCTGCAACAACTGCACCCATTACTACATCACCCACGACGCCCATTTCAGATACGGCTGCCGCGCGCTTGATTTCAAAAGCCAGCGGCAGCCGATCCTCGTCGTTACCGAGGCCTCCGGACAACCGTGCCATTTCTTCCGGCAAAAAGAGCGTGGCCGGAAGCAGCCGGATATGCAGTGATGTCGCCATGGATATAACCCACAGCCCATGAGTTGCATGGGCGGGCAGATGCGGATGATCAACACCGCAAAGCGGATGCTAGCGACCGTGTGATCAGACGCACAAAATTCCTGACACCGCACCGGCTACTACACTACCAGATCAGGCAGCTACGACCCTGTTTTTACCGCCTGTTTTTGCCCTATAAAGAGCGGTATCCGCCTTCTGGATAATATCCTCTTTGCCTTCAGCGTCATCCGGGAAAGTTGCCAATCCAAGGCTCACAGAAACAAAGCCCAGCGGTTGCTTCTCTCTGTAAGAAAACGGATGATCATGGATAGCTTTAACAAGTTTTTCGGCAACTTCTATTGCATCCTTCTTCCCTGTATCAGGAAGAAGGACGACCAACTCCTCGCCGCCATATCGAAACGGAACGTCCGTTTGCCTGATTGACGCTTTGATAAGTATCGCCATTTCTTTAAGAAGCGCGTCCCCGGCAGGGTGTCCGTTCGTATCGTTGTAATGCTTGAAATTATCTATGTCCATCATCAGATAGGACAGGCTTTTATGGTTCCGCTTGGACCGGGCCAGTTCCATATCGAATCTCTCCAGCAAGCACCGTTTGTTATAAAGACCAGTGAGCCCGTCAGTAATGGCCATCTTCTTTGTTTCTTCAAAAAGCCGCGCATTTTCAAAGGCGATGGCCAGGTGTTCGGCAACGCTGTCGAACAGGCTGATATGATTGGGTTCAAACTTGTCGGGTTCGTCTTTAAATGCACAGATTAACCCCAATACCTCTCCCCTTCTGAGGAAAGGCACCGCAAGAATCGAACTTGTTGCACTGCCGAACAGTTCATCCGGAGTGACGCTCGGCTCTCTGGAAACATCATTAATAACTCTGCTTTTTCCCACGGAAGCAATCTGGCCGTAAAACCCTTGGCCAAATTTATACCTCACATCGTGGGTATCTGTATCTTTAAAGCCGGTTTGAGAAGCGACATATAGCTCATTCTTTTCCTTGTCGCGGATCATGATCAGGATTTTGTCGATATGAATCCCTTTGCTCATGCTTTTAACCAGGCTCAAGAGCATCTGCTCCGTTTCAAAGGTGGCGTTGAGCGTCTTGCTGACATTGTAAAGAGCGTAAATTTCCAGCAGCCGCCTATCCAATTCCTTCTTGGTCTCCTCCAGTGATGTGGCCATTTTATTGAACCCAGTGGCTAAAAGGCCAACTTCATCACCTCCTTTGACAGGAACCCTGACCGACAGATCGCCATCAGACAAGCGCTTGAAAACCGCCAGCATACCGTGAAGATTTCTGGTTATGATGAAATTAACTAGCAAGGCAATGACAGCTAGAATGGTTGCCAATCTTAGTATCCAGATCAGCGCCATCACGAAGTTATTGCGCTTGATCTCTTTATTGATCTCCTCGATCGAGAATTCCAGGCTGATCGCTCCGAGAACCTCCCCTTCTTTTGCCAATTGATGGCAGCCGCTCTTTTCTGCACACCCCTCTTTTTTAACGGTATAGGGAATCAAAACCCGCGCATTGTCGCCACTGAAGCGAGAGACAGGCTGACCTGATTTAAGCACTTCCTCATCAAGCGCATCCCTTGGGCGCTCATAAACTTCAAGCTCTTTAACCTTGAGAGCTTCAGCGATCTTCTTTTCCAGGGCATAAATATCCCGCTCCAGATTATTGATCTTCTGCGATATATCTTGGCGTTCGCCCTGATTTTTAGCCTTATTCAGCGCATTCCCAAGCTCGGCCATTTCCTGCGTGAGCGACTGTTTGCTCTCCACCCACAGAGGGACAACCTCTTTCTCATTAACCTCTTTAAACAATTCGTTGGTTCTGATGCTTCTGATGACATGTACATCCTTGAGTCCCTTGAGCTCTTTGGACATGGAGCTGAAGATGGCGGGGCGCAAATTCATCCGCCCTTCTCTCATCAGGGTGTTCAAGGTGACGCGAACATTTTCGGCAAAAAGAAACGACCAATCGAGAATCGCTTTTTGCGTGATTTTTTGCTCTCGATCGGCGTTATAGACGATATCCATAACGGTCATGGTGACAAGGATAATGCTGATTGCGCCAATGAATTTAAAACTGAGTTTTAAATCCCTTACCCTTTTCATTATGAGCCCTTCAAGTTATCAACAATGGTGCTGGCACTTGCTTACCCGGCGAACTGCCAAGGCTCACCGGGAATACAGCCATGCCCGGCATGGCTGTCATTGCGATGACGAACTGATTAGAACATTTTGACCTTGAAAGCGTCCTTGGTAGACTCTTTTTTATGGATAGCCTTCCTGTCATCAAGCGCTTTCCGGCGATCGAATTTGTACTTTTTGTCGATCTTTTCGGTAAAGGTTGAATCTTTGCCGAGATGGCAGGAATTACAAATAGCCGGATCCTCGGAACTGTAAAGCGCTCCGGCCGCTTTGGCCTCTTCTCTGGTAAAGGTCACTTTTTTCTTCTCATGCAGAACCTTGTATTCACTTCCGGCGCCGTGACAGCTCTCGCAGCCAACCCCCGCCATTTCAGAGGTTGACACCGCATCCTTAAAACCGCCGGCTTCCTGATAGCCTGTTGTATGGCATTTCAGGCAGCTTTTATCGTTTGTGTAATCTTTATTGGGGTCGAGATTGCCCTTCAGCTTTTCCTGTTTTTTGACCCCCGGTTTTAATGACTCAAAGGCCTTTGCGTGTGCGGTCATCTCCCAACTTACCATGGCTATCCTGTGGCAGCCGCCGCATGACGAGCCGCCAACATAACCCGGCTTTGCAAAAGACACTCCCGAACATGTCAAGCTGATGGATATTGCCCAAACAAATATAAACCATGTCCTTTGAAGCATTTTGCACCTCCTGAATTATGTTTTAACTTTTGTCTGCATGATATTTCGTGTCGAATGGATTTGTATCATAACTGGCCGGATTAGTATAGCGGCGGCCCGCCGGGCAACTGCTTAGGGGCCGCTGCCTTTGCAATCCCTGTCGTTGAATGAACAGGTATCGCCCTGTATGTGCCCTTTGTAATGTTCTTCAAAGGCGCGGCACATGTCCGGCTTGAACAGCCACTGATGATCGGGCGTCGTAAAAAGTTTTGCGTCTATCGGAGTTTCCCGCTCCTGATAAACCTCGACGATCTGCACCTCATCGGGTTTGATGTCATGCTGATGCAGGTATTCCACCAGTCCGCAGATCGTATCGGAGAAATAGGAGTTATATTCCTCGCTGCCTTTCAGGATACGAACCCTCGCCTCATAGGTGTAAGGCAGGGTCTTGTCGTATTTTGATTTCGGCCCCAGTATTTTTTCGAACAGACTCATCATCGTCCTCCTTGAAGCGGCGGGTTACTTTGTCTCGCGGCTCTTGCCGCTATCGGAATGCCCCATCATCTCTTCGTCATCATCGAGCAATATCCGGCTGGCATTGCCCTCCATATCCTCGTACTGGCCTTTCTTGACCGCCCAGATCAGCACCGCAAAAAATGCCAGTCCGAAGAAAATCATGCCAGGTATCAAACTGTAAATCACGTCCATGGCAACCTCCGTGTTTTCGCGAATAAAGTGCGTATGCGTGCCGCATTGCCGATCACGACCAATGAACTGATCGGCATCGTGATCGCCGCCACCAGCGGGTTGACTCTTGCCATCATCGCCAGCGGCACCATGATAGCGTTATAGACGAACGACAGCCCGATGTTCTGCTTGATCGTGCGCAGCGTGCGGCGCGACAGCAGGGTGGCGAGCCGCACCTTGTCCAGCTCGTTGTGCATCAGCACGATGTCAGCGCTTTCCACCGAGACATCGGTGCCCGAGCCGAGCGCGATACCGACGTCGGCGCGGATCAAGGCGGGCGCGTCGTTGACGCCGTCGCCGACCATCGCGACGATTGCGCCGCGCTGCTGCAACTGGCGGATCGCCTGATCCTTGTCCTGCGGCAACACCTCGGCGATCACTTCCATGCCGCCCAGTTGCCGCGCAATCGCCTCGGCAACCGGCCTGCGATCGCCGCTCAGCAGCGTCATCTTGATCCCGGCCGTGCGCAGCTCGTTGACCAGTTGCTGCGCATCGTCGCGCAACTTGTCCGCCAGCGCGAGCACCGCGACATGCGCGCCATCCACCGCGACATGCACGCAGCTCATCGCCTGCGCTTCCATCTCGCCCGCCCGCGCCTGCAATCCCGCATCGAGCGCAACGCCGCGCTGCGCCAGCCATCCGGCGCTGCCCAGCAACATCGCCTTGCCCGCCGCGCTGGCCTCTACGCCCATACTTGCCTCCACGCCCAGACTTGCCTCCACACCTAGCCCCGCCGCCGCCTGGAATCCGGACACGGTGATGTTGCGGTAATCCAGTTGCTGTTTTTCCGCTTCGGCAATGACGGCCTTGGCCACGCTGTGTTCGCTGTAGCGCTCGACCGCGGCCGCGCCGCATAACACCTCCTGAGCCACGACGCCGGATGCGACATGCAGGTGCGCGACGCTCATCTTGCCTTCGGTCAGCGTGCCAGTTTTGTCAAATACGAAATGATCCACCCGCGACAGCGTTTCGAGCGCCAGCCCGTTCTTGACCAGGATGCCGTGCTTCGCGCCGAGGCCGGAGGCCACCGCAATCGACATCGGGGTCGCCATGCCCAGCGCGCACGGGCAGGTGATGATCAGCACCGAAGTCGCGGCCATCAATGCGGTCTCGAAATTTTGGCTGTTCCAGATAAAGAACGTCAGCGCCGCGCAGACCAGCGTCACCAGCACGAACCACGGCACGATGGTGTCGGCGAGGCGCTGGATCGGCGCCCTGGAAGACTGCGCCTCCTCGACCAGCCGGATGATTTTCGCCAGCGTGGTGTCCTGCATCGCCGCGCGCACCTCGACCAGCAATGCCCCGTTGGTATTCACGGTTCCGGCAGAGACCGGCGCACCGGTTGATTTGCTCACCGGCACGGATTCGCCGCTCAACATCGATTCGTCCACCGCGCTGTGGCCTTCCAGCACGACGCCGTCCACCGGCACCTTGCAGCCGGGTTTGATCAGCACCCGGTCGCCGGGTTTGACGCCGCGTATCGGCGTCATCTGCTCCTGCCCGCCGCGCAGCACGATCGCCGCGCGCGGCTGCAGCTCCATCAGGCGCTGGGTCGCGGAAATTGCCTGATGGCGGAACATGCCTTCCAGATAGCGCCCGATCAGGATCACGAAGGTCAGGTTGGTGACGGTATCGAAATATACCTCGCCGCTCCTGCTCGCCGTCAGCGTGATGTAGCACGAATAGGCGTAGGTGACGCTCAGGCCGATCGCAATCGGCAAATCCATCGTCAGATGCCTGCCGCGCAGCCCGCCCCATGCGCCGCGATAGAACGGGTAGCCCGCATACAGCAAGGTCGGCGTGGCCAGCGCCAGCCCGATCCAGTGAAAGAATTCGCGGAACTCGTCGCGGTTCGCGCCGCTGTACAGCGCAATCGAAATCCACAGCATGTTCATCATCGCGAAGCCGGCGAAGAACAGCCGGTAGAGCATCGCACGGTTAGCTTTCTTGATTGCGCCTTCCGCGCTTTCCGGGTCGTAGGGCACCGCCGAATAGCCGATCCTGGCAAGCGCGCGAATCATGTCGGACAATTTGCTGCGGTTGTTGTCCCAGCGCAGATGCAGCCGCCGTGCCGCCAGGTTAACCTCGGCCGACTGCACGCCGGGCACGCGCTGCAAGCCGCGTTCGATCAGCCACACGCAGGCGGCGCAGTGGATGCCTTCAACCAGCAGGTGAATGTCGCGCATCTCGCCGAAGCAAGTGGTGAATTCCTGCTGCACCTCGTCGAAGTCGTAGATTTCGATGTCTTTGGGCGGTTCAGGCGGAGGGGCGAGCAACGCGCCTTCCGGGGTGCGCTGATAATAGCCTTGCAGCCCGGCGTCGAAAATGGCGCTGCATACCGACTGGCAGCCGAAGCAACAGAATTTCCGCTCTGCACCATCGAGCTCGGCGCGATAATCCGCATCCGTTTCGATCGGCAGGCCACAATGAAAACAATTACCGTTCAAGAGATAAGGCCGAAGAGTTGTAATTTTCCAAGATTATCGCGAGCATAGCCCGCTCAGGCGAATTTCAATTCAATAACTGCTCAAATTCCTCAATTGACAAAGCATTGCCGAACAGGAAGCCCTGATAAGCCACACAATCACGGCTCTTGAGCGAATCCAATTGCGCCTCGTTTTCCACTCCCTCTGCAATCACGGTGACGCGGCATCTGCTCGACATATCAATGATGCTCTGCACCAGCAACGCGACGTTGCCATCGCTCGCGACATCCCGCACAAAGCTTCTGCCAAGCTTGACTTGATCGAGCGGAAGTTGCTTCAAATTGGACAGCGACGAATAACGGACGCCAAAATCGTCCATCGACAGACAGACCCCCAGCCCTTTCAAGGCATGCATCTTTTCAACTGCGGCTTTCAGATTATCAAGCGCCATGTTTTCGGTCAGCTCCAGTTTCAGGTGCGCGGGATTTATACGATACGCCCGCAGAAGGCTGTCCACCCTGTCTACAAAATCCGGCATCGCAAATTGCCTGGCGCTGATGTTTACCGTCAGCACCAGATCGCGCATTTTCTCGTTTGCACTCCACAAGGCAAGTTGCCGGCAGGCGGTCTCCAGCGCCCAATCGCTGATATCAAGAATCAACGTACTTTCTTCGGCAACCGGAAGAAACTGCTCAGGCATGACCATGCCGCGCTGTGGATGTATCCAGCGCAGCAAAGCCTCCGCTCCTACCGGGCGATTATCGTTATCCACCTGCAACTGGTAGTGCAGATGCAATTGCCGCTGTGCAATCGCATTGCGCAAATCACTGACAAATGCAGCGCGCGCTACCACGTTATTTTGCATAACCGGGTCAAAGAATCGCACCGTATTGCGCCCGGATTCCTTGGCCTGGTACATCGCCATATCGGCATGCTGAAGCAACTCATTGACCGGCTCTTCGTTGCCGCAGTACAGGCTGATACCGATGCTGGGGGAGCTATTGTGCTCATGCCCATTGAGGCTGTAAGGGCGCGCCAACGATTCGCGGATTTTCTCGGCGACCAACCCGACCTTGTACGAAGCCTCCTCCTGATCGTCGCTGACACATTCGATCAGCACCACAAACTCATCCCCACCCAATCTTGCCACAGTATCCATTTCACGCACGCAGGCCTTGATCCGGGAGGCTACTTCGATCAACAACAGATCGCCATAGTTATGCCCGAGCGTGTCGTTAATCAACTTGAAGCGGTCCATATCGATGAATAAAACCGCGCCAAAGTTATTGAGCCGCATGGAAGCTGTCAACGCCGCGCCAAAACGGTCGAGAAACAAGCGGCGGTTAGGCAATTTTGTCAGCGTGTCATAAAACGCCAGGTTGTGAATTTCCTCCTCGGCCTGCTTGCGCCCGGTGATGTCGCGGCTGGAGGCATAAATGAAACTCTGCCCATCCAGCTCCACGCCGGAGGCGCTGATTTCGACATTGATCAACGTACCGTCCTTGCGGCGATATACCGCCTCGAACATATCGTTCTTGCCGACAAGCTCCCTGAACTTCTCTCGCAGTTCCTCAACGGACTCCCGGGCGCTCCAGTCTGCCACATTAAGGCCGTGCATATCTTTTTTGGTATAGCCCAGCATTCGACAAAAGGCGTCGTTGGCCTCCACGAGATTACCCTGCACATCCATCACATGGATGCCGTCCATGGAGGTCTGCATCAATGACTTGTAGCGGCTCAACGTGGAGCCGGTCAGGCGCTGGGCCAGCTCCAGTTCGACGGTGCGTTCCTTTACACGCTCTTCAAGGTGCATGGACAGATCGTGCAAACGCGCCTCGTTTTCGCGCGACGCTTTTAACAATGCTCCGAATCCATCTGCCATTTCATTAAAACTATCGCCTACCTGACCAAGCTCATCGTGTGTGCCAAGATCAATCCGCTCACTCAGATTGCCACCGGCAAAAGCGCGCGCCGAGCTGGCAATCGAGCGGATATTGACAATAATGGCACGGCAAATGCCAATCGAAAAATAGGATGCCGCCAGGAACAGCAAAAAAGCGATGGCGACAGTATTGCGTAACGTATTTTTTGCCCTGGCGATACGCGCCTTGATAAGGGTTTCTGCCATTGGCAGCAACGCTTCATATATCTGCGTATAGCTCTTGTCGATCGCCGCAGTGGATACCCTGTAGAAATCATTGGGAGACATGGCGAAATGGCCGGAAAGAATATCCGACGCCACGAGGCTAGTGATCTGTCGCACCGAATCATCGATGTTGCCGGATGTTTCCGCGATCAACTTCTGGCGTGCCGAATTGTGGCGGCTGGTCTTGTCGAGATTGGCCTTAAGGTCGTCGAGCGCATCACCTAGCTTGGAGACCAGGATGTTGATTTCGATCTTCCGGGGCTCGGAGGCCTGCTTGTTGATTAGGATACCGGTGCCGTATGCACGGATCTGCCCGAGATGTTCGAGTGCGTGCGGCAATTTGTTTATGATCGTGTCGATCAGGTAGAACGTATCGAGTTCTGGATCCAGAATCAGCGAGTATTCATCGGCAACAACCTCTTCGAATGACTGTATCCGGTCGATCAGGCGGGTATGTGCGGCGAAGTTCTCGTCCATCGTCCAATTGAGGCCTTCTTCGCGCAGGCGCTTCCAGTCGGCCCTGATATGCTGCAAATCTTCTCTTGAAGCCAGGCCGGGAGGCAGCTTTTCTTCCACCGTCTTGAATGCCTCGATCGCCTCTTGTTCCATTGCAATGCGGCTGTCTCGTATGGTCTCGTCGCCACCGAGGAGCATGGACGAAAGCCCGCGGTGCTGCTGGAGTATTTGTATGGTTCTGGAAAGCGGGTTGACCAGCTCGATGCCTTTCAGTTCCTGCTGCATAAAACCGATGGATTTATCGAGGTTGGCAAACAGGCCGTATGCCACTACCGTGATCGCGACCAGCGACATCAACCCAAGCAGCGCAAACTTCCTGGTGACATCCAGGCGATTCATCATAACTACGGCAGGGGAAAAAAATACCTGCAATAATTTTGCTTTGCCGCTGTTGCTTGCCATCACGATAACCCCCTCATGGCTTACGCGCGTGAATCGCAATACACTATAGGGCACTTCTAAAAATCCACATTTCATCCCACCTGCTGCGTTGTGGAAAAAATTTCTTGCTTACATATCATACATATGCGGCGCGGCGAAATTTTTTCCACGCCTTGCATTTGGGCGAACTCTGGATTTTTAGAAGTACCCTATAGCTGGCGCCGTGGCACGGCGTATATTGCTCCTGAACGTTGACCATAGGCGACAACAAAAGTTCTATACCGTTCGTCGAAGCTGAACCGGACACATCCGGCATAGAACTTCTGTTGCCGCATTCGAGACAGGCTACGCCGGTTAAAAAAACGATAGTGGAAATTTGAATGCTCCCTGACCTGCCAAGCGAGGGCCGCCAAGCAAGCTGATGGTTGGCATTCGGCCTGTTACATCACGGAATTATGACTTCATTCATCGTGAACTGGCGACCATGAATCTGCCAGTGCCGGCCTCGAACACATCTGCTCCGCGTTTAATGCGGATGCGCAACTCCCAGTAGCCCTTGAGCGGAAAGCTGATCGCGCCCCGATAGTTGCCCGCCGACACTTCGGCGAAAGCCGTCGTGAAATCCCTGCTCGCATCGGCTGCGCGATAGGCCTCTACTTCCATCGTCCCGCTGACCGGCATGCCCTCGCGATCCGCGATACTGATTTCATACGCAGCCGGGGAGTTCATGACAATGGCCTTGGGTTGCTTGACCGTGGTCTTCCAGGCGAGCATATTGCGCACCTCAATATCGTTCATTGCCTCTGTGTCAGATTTGCGGCTTTTGGTGCTGTAGTCCCTGTCCACCAACGTGGAACTGTTGTGCATGGCGTGCCAGATGAAAATGCCATTCACCCCCAGCACCACCACGATCAATGCTATCGCCCCGAGGAACCAGGGGTTGTGCAACCCTTTTTTATTTTCCTGTGAAATCATTTATGCTCCCTGAACTGACATCGCAATTACGCGCTCAAGGCTTGGGGCCATTGAACATCGTTTCATATTCTGCCGCCATGTCCGGGTTGTCGACGCCCTGGATGCGGAACCGGATCGGCATTACTTCTTGGCTGATATTTTCGCCGGGCGCTTTGACAAAGATGGTAAAGGATACGCCGCGTCCGTGATGCGCCAGCAATGGTTTTCCGGCGCCGATCATCACTTGACCCTTTACGCCGCCACTTGCCGTGACCGCCACCAGAACATCCTTGTCGGTCTTGTTGAGCACCTTGAATTCATATTTGTTCTGGATCGAGCCATCGCTCAGGCGCACGAACAGCGGCTGGCGCTCCGGCAGCACCTTCAATGTCATCGAACCCAAGTGGGTCAGGCCGTAAACGATGCCGCCCAGCGCAGCCAGAATAATGCCCACATACACCAGTGTGCGGGGATGCTGGTACATTTTTTTGGCGGGCTTGCCGTCCAGCTCATCCAGCGAGGCATAACGGATCAGCCCACGCGGACGGCCAATCTTGTCCATGATCGAATCGCAGGCATCCAGACACAGGCCGCAGGTAATGCAACCAAGCTGTTGTCCATTGCGGATGTCCACACCGGTCGGGCAGACTTGCACACACTGAAAACAATCGATGCAATCGCCCGGTTTGCCTTCAGCGGCTTCCGCTCCGCGATGCAGCTTGCCGCGCGGCTCGCCGCGCCTGAAATCATAGGTCGGCAGAATCGTTTGCGAGTCTGTCATCACGCCCTGAATGCGCGCATACGGGCACATCCACATGCACACCTGCTCGCGCAACATTCCGGCCAGGATATAAGTGCCGAAAAAGAACATGATCAGCACCACCCAGCCGACCAGCGGCAGGCGTAAATGCAGCAGGTCATCCCAGTATTGATAGGCATCGACAAACCAGATCGAAAAGCTGATGCCGGTAAGCAGCGCAATCGCCATCCAGATCGCGTGCTTGAGGGTTCTTTTGCGCAGTTTTTCCGGGCTCCACGGGGCGGTATCAAGCTTGCGGCGTGCCGCAGGCGGCCCCTCGATCTTGTCTTCTATCCAGGCGAACCAGTCGGTCCACGAGCTCTGGAAACAAAAATAGCCGCAGAACACCCGCGATGCGACCGAAGTGACCGCAAACAAGCCCATCGCGAGCAACAGCAGCAGCAGCGACAGCATCCAGATATCCTGCGGCAACACCGTCAGGTCAAAGAAGTGGAACTGGCGGTTTTCAATATCGAACAGAATGGCCTGTTTGCCATTCCAGCGCAGATAGGGGACAAGAAAAAACAGCAGCCAGAGCGATTCGGTACAGTTTTTTACCGTGCGAAAAAAACCCGGCATGCGCTTTGCATGTATGGTCACATCACCCTTGTTGACCGACCAGGACTCAAATTCCTGATAAATCACCGTGACGTTGCCGGCTTTATTTTTCTCTATTTCCTGATCCACAAACTCGCTCCTGGCCTGCCGGATTTCTCTGTGCTAGCCGATGGTAACATGCCGCCGGGGCGCAATTTACACGCCATTGTTTGCGGCCTTCAATTAAAGAGGGGCGCGATAAAAATCACGCCCCTGCCGAATTGATGCCCTTCAAGAATGAAAACAGACTGCCGGATTTACTTTCCTGATTTATTGCCCGGGGCTTCTACAGACGCCGCCGGTGCATCTGCCTTTCCGCCGCCGAATTTATACACATACACAGCCAGCTTCTTTATTTCCGCATCGCTCAGCTTGCCGGCTTCCTTGAAACTGGGCATTACCGCAACACGCCCCATCGGATCGCCCGAATTCACACCGTATGTGATCGTGCGCTTGATGCCTTCGACAGAGCTGTCAAAACGCCAGACCTTGTCGGTCAGGTTGGCCGAGCCCACCGCCTCCATGCCCTTGCCGTCTTCGCCGTGGCAGGCAATGCAACCCTTCCCCGCAAACAACGGGGTGGACAACGGCTGCCCCTTCGCGACGGCATTGGCCAGCGTGTCGATCTCAGCTGCGGACAGCAGGTCCTTCTGTGCCGGCATCATGCTCTGGCGCCCACCTGCAATGGATTCGTGGATGTTGTCGATTTTGCCGCCATACAACCAGTCGTCATCGTTCAGGATAGGCGCGAACAATCCGTCCTTGTCATGCACCCCCACGCCATTCTGCCCGTGGCAGGCGGCGCAGTTGTCGCCGAACAGCACCTTGCCGGAGCGCTTCACATACTCGGTCAGTTCGCTGTCCGCCAGAATCGCCGCCGGAGTCATATCCTTGAGTTTGGCTTCAAATTTTCCGCGCACCGCATCCACCGCGCCCTTGTCGGCCTCCATTTCCTTGATCGCGGTCCAGCCGCCGAAGCCCTTGAAGTGCTCCCCCATCGTGGAAACCGGGATGGAAGGGTAATACAGCCAGTACACCACCACCCAAACCGCGCTGGCGGCCAAACCCAACATCCACCATTTCGGCGGCTGATTGGTAAAGTCCGCCAAGTCGCCATCCCATACGTGCCCCGTGGTCGGCACACCCGATACATCGTGTTTTTCACTCATCTTTTTTCTCCCATTTTGACAGGATCGTCGTCATCCAGCGCCATGCCGCGTTGCGACTCGAATTTTTCCTTGTTTGCCGGGCGGAACACCATGAAGTAGGCATACACCATGCCTACAAACACCAGCACCGAGAAGAACACTCCCAGCCAGTCATTGGCGGTCATCGCAGCCACATCCATGCCCAGATAACCAAGCAGGCTAGTCACGGTAATTCACGCCTTCGCTGAATTTAATGTGATTACCAAGGCTTTGCAGGTAGGCAATAACGGCATCCATTTCGGTCTTGCCTTCCACCGCGCTGGTGGCGCTGGCGATGTCGGCATCGGTGTAAGGAGCCGGATAAAACGGCATGCTGCGCAGTGCCGCCATATTTTTCTTCAACTGTTCGGCGTCGATCCTGCTTTTCTCCAGAAAGAAATAATTGGGCATTACCGACTCGGGCACCACACTGCGCGGATACTTCAGATGGCGGCGATGCCACTCATCCGAATACTTGCCGCCGACACGCGCCAAGTCAGGCCCGGTGCGCTTGGAGCCCCACTGGAACGGATGGTCGTACATCGATTCGGAAGACACCGAATAGTGCCCGTAACGATCCTTCTCGTCCCGGAACGGGCGGATCATTTGCGAGTGGCACAGATAGCAGCCTTCGCGGATATAAACATCGCGCCCGGCCAATTCCAATGGCTTGTAGGGACGCACGCCGTCGCCTGGCTTCCAGTCATCCAGCGATTGCCCGGCCTTGCGCTGCCAGATGATCGGAGCAATTTCCTTGCTGGTCACCTTGCTTTTGACATCGGGAGACAGGTGGGTCATCGTGCGATCCAGATAGAACAGCGGAACGATTTCCACAATACCGCCAACCGCCAGCGCGATGGCCGTTACGACGAACATCAGGATCGTGTTGCGTTCGATGTTGTCCTGGAATTTTGTGGAATAGATTTTGTCGTGGTCTGACATGTCTCGCTCCTTATGCTTTGACGGGGATGGCGTTCGTGTCGCGCGCGGCTCCCGCCTTGCGCACCGTCATCACCACGTTGTACAACATGATCCAGGCGCCCAGATTGAAGATGACCCCGCCGATCGCGCGCATCGCATAATACGGATGCATCGCCGCCACCGATTCGACAAAGGTGTAGGTCAATGCGCCATATTCATCATAATCGCGCCACATCAATCCCTGCATGATGCCGGATACCCACATCGCAACGACATAAATTACCGTGCCGACGGTTGATAGCCAGAAGTGCACATTGACCAGGTTGTCGGAATACATCTCGGTGTTCCACAGTTTTTTGACCATGTGATAGAGCGCGCCAATCGCGACCATCGCCACCCAGCCCAGCGCGCCGGAATGCACGTGGCCAACCGTCCAGTCGGTGTAATGCGACAACGCGTTCACGGTCTTGATCGACATAACCGGGCCTTCGAACGTGGACATTGCGTAAAACGCCAGCGACACCACCAGAAAACGCATGATGTAATCGGTACGCAACCGGTCCCATGCGCCGGACAGCGTCATCATGCCGTTCATCGCGCCGCCCCAGGACGGGATGATCATTGCCAGTGAAACCGCCGCACCCAGCGAACCGGTCCAGTCGGGCAATGCGGTGTATTGCAGATGGTGCGCGCCCAGCCATACATAGCCGAAGGTCAGCGCCCAGAAGTGCAGCACCGACAAGCGATACGAAAATACCGGGCGGTTCGCCTGCTTGGGCACGAAGTAATACATGATGCCGAGAAAGCCGGCGGTCAGGTAGAAGCCTACCGCATTATGGCCCCACCACCATTGCACCATCGCGTCCTGCACGCCGGAAAAGATCGAATAGGACTTGGTCAGGCTGACCGGGATAGCCAAGCTGTTCACGACATGCAGGTAAGTGATCATGATGATCATGCTCATCGTGAACCAGTTGGAAACGTAGATGTGCGAAGTCTTGCGGATCGCCACAGTCATGATGTGGTTCAGGCCGAACGCCAGCCAGACCACCGCGATCAGGATGTCGATCGGCCATTCCAGCTCGGCGTACTCCTTGGATTGGGTGATGCCCAGCGGCAGCGTGATCACGGCCAGCACGATAATCAGGTTCCAGCCCCAGAACGTGAACCACGCCAGACCGTTGCTCCATAGCCTGGTCGCGCCGGTACGCTGCACCATGTAATAACCGGTGGCCATCAGCGTACAACCGCCAAACGCAAAAACTACCGCATTGGTGTGCAACGGGCGCAAACGCCCGAACGTGATGTAAGGGATATCGAAGTTCAGAAACGGCCATGCCAGTTCCGATGCGATATACACGCCGATCAGTGTACCCACTACCAAATAAATAACGGCTGCGACGGAAAACCATCGCACCACTTCCATATCGTATTTTACTGGTGTCGCCTGAGCTGCTTCCACAGTACCCCCTTCCACAGAGCCCGATTAAAAATAAAAGTATTCGCCGCAACCGCGACGAGAATGACGCAGCGCTGCTATTATGCTACCTAAAAATCAATAAAACACTGATGCGCGTCAACCAAATTACCCTATTCATGTCATTTTCATGATCATCTGCCATCAGGGCAAATTGGTTAATCAGCGTAATCGCCAAAAGGTCAAGTCGGCAGCTTGGCCTTTTGGCGATCGTTTTGCCTCAGCCATGCCCGCAATCAGAATTTGAAACCGTAACCGATGCCCACCAGCAGAGGGTCGGCCTTGATGGTGCTGATTTTACCCAGCGCGCTATTGGTGAGGTCAGTCTGGATGTAAACCTTCTTCACGTCGAAGTTGATGTAGGAGTTTGCGCCCACCTTCACGTCGAAACCTGCCTGCAAGGCGCCGCCGAAGCTGGATTTGTCAAGCGTATTGGCTCCGCCCGAAACGGTATTGAGCGGCGCGAGATTCACAGCGGAAAACCTGGTGTAATTAAAGCCTGCGCCAACATAGGGGCGGAACTGCGCATCCGGCGTGAAGTGATATTGGAGCGTCAAAGTTGGCGGCAACTCCTTCAGTGAGCCCGCATTGAAAGCGCCGGCTGCACTCTGAGTTACACGCACCGCATGCTTCTGCGGATAAGTCAGGATAAGTTCAGCGGCGAGGTTTTTGGTAAAGAAATAAGAAAAATCCACTTCCGGTATCGTTTTTTCCTCGAGATGAATACCATTTGCGGGAACGGCGAGCGCACCGATTGAGCCCGATTTATCCGCCCAATCCACATGAACCGCGCGCACGCGCATCATCCAGTTACCGTCACCCTCCGCACATGCGTTAAACGAGGCAAACAATGCTCCCGACACAGCCACAGCTAATATTTTCTTTTGCATAATCATTCCTTAAATATTGTGAAGTAAAGCTTTCTAAAAAAGCCGCTCGTAGTTTTTATCCCGCCGCAAACTACCGCGCGCATTTTCTGTTCGGCAGTTGAAAAAAACCCTGATGCACATCAGCCTTGCTGTTCGATGCGGCACGAATTACAAAAAGGGAGCGACGCGAAAGAGCCTCGGCGCACGGACTGGATGTCCGCAGCGAGGCTGCGTAAAATGGCGATCAGAAAAACTAGCGGAGATTCACTAACCGCAGCGGCGGAGAAGCCCGCGAAACGGCAGGATAATGATAAGGTTCACACGCAATGTCACTCAAACGTTTGAGGTCATTCAAAATGATATATCTGCGTTCGCTGGTGACTACGCCTTCCGCCTGAAAACGTGTAAAAATACGGCAGACAGTCTCCTCCGCAATGCCCAGATAATCGCCAATGTCGCCACGCGACATGCTCAAATTGAATCTGGTGGGCGAATAATTACGCATGGCGAAACGCCGCGATATGTTCAGCAAATAAGTTGCCAGGCGCTCTTCGGCATTTTTCTTCCCGAGCAGCAGCATCAATTCCTGGTTGAGCTTGATTTCCTTGCTCATCATCCTGAGCATTTGGTAATAAACCGAAGGGATTTGCCGCACCAATTCCTCGAAACAACTCAACGAAATCTCGCACACCGAAGTTGTTTCCAGCGCCATCGCTTCGCAGTGATAACGTTTTTCGTCCATCTCGTTCAATCCGAGCAGCTCGCCCGGAATGTGGAAGCCGGTGATTTGCAGGCGGCCGTCGCCGGTAGAAAGATAGGTTTTGACCGAGCCGCTACGGAGGGCGTAAACACTGGTCAGCTCTTCATCGGCACGGTAAAGTATCTGGCCGCGTTTGAGCATACGCTTTCTTTTCACGTAACGGTCGAGCAGCCTCGTATCCGCGCTGCCCAATCCCATGGACAAGCCAATTTGATAAAAGCCGCAATCCCGGCAGGCTATTGCAGGGCAACCTTGCTCTTGCATTAATTGACGCATCACAACCCCCTTTGCTCAGACTTACCGCTCCTGCGCGCCGCGCAAGAACGCATCCACATCGCAGAGCGGTGTCTGTGGTATCGGCGGCAGGTGGCACTCTGCCGCAACCGCAATGCAAAAATGCAGGCTTCCTATCATCCTGCCCGGCAATTAAAAAAACACTGACACAAGTCAACCAACGTGATGTTTATGTTGATTCAGGCGCTTCAGGTGTCCATCATAGAAGTTTGTCATTTGAGGCATTATCGGTATAATGCGCGGCTTCGCAAGTTGGCTGCATCTTAATAACACATAAGTAATCAGCGAAATGGCTCGGTAGCTCAGTCGGTAGAGCAGAGGACTGAAAATCCTTGTGTCGGTGGTTCGATTCCGCCCCGAGCCACCAGAACAAAGAAATTAAGCCCCTGTTCGCAGGGGCTTTTTTCTTGTCAAAACTCCTTAATAGTCTTGATTTATAAGGCTTTCACATATCTCCCGCTGTCCTTGATTGTCTCTGATTGTCTCCCTGTATCCATGCTTTCCAGTGGGTAATAATGTGGGTAATGAAGGCGTTTTTGGTAGACTGTGGGTAATGACATTACCCGCAGGGGCGAAAAATGGGCAAATTGAACGACAAGGCAGTCCAAGCGGCGCAGCCGGGCGAGAAGGTGCGCAAGATCAGCGACGGCGACGGCCTGTCGCTGGTCGTGCAGCCGAACGGCTCTAAGCTATGGTGGCTGCGATATCGATTCGGCGGCAAGGAAAAGACGCTCTCGCTCGGTCAATATCCGCTGGTGACCCTCAAACAGGCTCGTGAGTGGGCATACGACGCCCGCAAGCTGCTGGCAGCCGGCAGCGATCCAGGCGAAGTGAAAAAAGCGGCAGCAGCCGAGGCTGCGCCCGCCTCTGCGCCAATCGGCAAGACCGTCGAGCAGATCGCGCGCGAATGGTTCGAGAAGTTCTCGAAGCAATGGGCGCCAGGACACGCAAGCAAAATCGAGCGACGGCTCGAACGTGACTTGTTCCCGCACTTGGGTAGGGCCGGAATCGCCGCCGTTCGCCCTGCCGAGCTACTTGCGGCGGCTCGGAGGGTGGAAGCTCGCGGTGCGGTAGAGACAGCGCATCGGCTGCTTAACAACTGCGGCCAGGTCTGGCGGTATGCCGTGGCAACTGGCAGGGCGGAACGTGACATTACGGGGGACTTGAAGGGTGCGCTGCCACCTGTAAAGACCTCACATCTCGGCGCAATCACCGAGCCAGACGAGGTAGGCGCGCTCCTGCGCGCAATCGAGGAATATCGAGGGGGCGAAGTGGTGCGGCTGGCGCTGCGGCTGGCTCCACACGTCTTTCTGCGTCCCGGTGAGCTGCGTCAGGGCCGCAAAGAGGAATTCAAGCTAGGGGAGGAGGCGGGCGAGTGGGAAATTCCGGCGGAAAAGATGAAAGGACGCCGCCCGCACGTCGTCCCGCTGTCTCGACAGGCCGTCGAAATTGTCAGGGATGCGATGGAAGCGGCCGGGGATAGTGAGTGGCTATTCCCATCACCGCTGTCTGCGTCGCGCTGCATATCCGATATGGCGCTTCTGACGGCGATCCGGCGCATGGGATACTCGAAAGAGGAGATGACGGCGCACGGATTCCGCGCGATGGCTTCGACGAATCTTGAGCATCTGGGCTACGATGTCAGGCTAATCGAGTTGCAGCTTGCGCACGCCGATCAGAACGACGTGCGGGCGGCGTACAAGAGGGACGTGAGCCGGTTGCAGATTGAGGCTCGGGCGAAGATGATGCAGGATTGGTCGAACTATCTCGATAGCCTTAGAGTTGGTGCGCAGGTCATCCCGTTTAGATCTGCGAGTTCATAAACCAATTTTGGCAAATTTAGCTTTCTGAATAGTGGGAGTTTAATGAACTGGAAAGACGAGCCGTTACTTAGTTGGGTTAACCGCCAAGTCCCTCCCTGGGCCAATAATCAAATCCTCCATTGGAATGATGTGTTTCCTTGCGGCGACGATTTTGACGTTAGGGAGTTCCTGATTGAAGAGCGCAGGAACTCTAATTCAACTCTTGATATGCGAAATGTAGTTGGCCAGTGGGATCACTATGCGGGGCAAACATGGGCAGAAGCTCTATTCGATCCCAAATGGAAACCTGGCAAAATTCGTCACTGCCTCGACAAGGCTGATGAAAACCCTGAATATTATTTCAATGGGGACGTTCAAGACGACATCAGCTTTAACTCGATTGATGGGATTTCCTGGTATTCAGTTAACAGCGGGAACCATCGTACAATCATCGCAAAATTTCTATGCGAAATGTATTACGAGAAGACCGGACATTACCCACTTGTCGCTGGAGTCAGCACAACCCACTATGTGATTGACTGGGAGCTTTATAACCTTTTTAAGCAGCTTCGGAAGCTTCAAGATCATGGGATTCATGTTTCATTCCCACCAAGATCGATGCGTCGCACAGAGTTGTTTTTTAGTGTTGGTGATTACCGCTTCAATCGAGATGGAAGGTGTGGGCAATTGAAACCCAACCAATTCAAAGCCTATGCCAAGTGGGTTATTCAAAATGACGGAGCCTTAACGCGTTGGGATAAATTCCATCATCTTAAACAAGTTGTTTTTGGAGATTCCAGGAAGCTGATTTACCCTAAAAAATGAAGATGGATATATCGCTATCGTTTTAATCACAGAGAGGGGAGCTAATCAATGCAAGAATGCGAAATAGATGATGATGGCAATGTCACTTGCCCGAGTTGCGGTCAGGTATACACGGCAATTGGTAATTGCCACCCGACTCCGGCTCCAAAAGGTTCAGGTGGGTGCATCAAGATTTGCTATTGCCCCTCATGCAACGAGTCATGCTGTGCAGAAAGAGACGCACCCCGTTTAGAACCATCAGGGCCATCGTTTTCTTTTTAACCGCTCCCTATCACTAACCGTTAATGATCGCACCCAGCCTTGCCATCCACTCCTCCCCAGCTCGATGATTGATGAGCGGAACTTTGTATAACGGCTTCGCAGGATTATTAGTCTTGAACACAAGCTGATTGCTTGCCTGTCTTGTGTTAGCCCGAATTTTATCTCCCCAAACATTCGTGGAGCCGTCGATCTTATCAATCCACTGGTGCTCATAGCCCAAGATGTCGTAAAGGCTGTAGAAGTCGTACGTTTTTGCCCCAAGGTCAACAAACGCAATCACCTTCGACTTGGAGTCGATTAAGGCCTGTCCAACTTGGTAATCAGCGTTGTGACCACGCTTTTCCAAGTCCGCCTTAGCAGCCTCGTACAACGCACTGTTGCTCTTAATGAACCACACGATGCTGCCCACAACCAATCCCGCCACGGCCCATACGACACCAGCCCCAATATTTCCCGACGATATCCATCCGACCACAAACGCGACTACTACCACCCCGCCAGCAATCTTTCCGAATCGGGGTCGATTTTCCGAGAGTGAAAACTGAACACGTTGGTAAGCCATTTATCTCTCCAGGTTGTTGGTCAGAATTGCCGAGCGCTGGGTGACTCAAGTCGAACCCAATATTTGCGCCGGAAGTATATTCCAGTATTTAGTTGCCTTGCCTCTTCTCGCGGAAATAGAGGATCAGCGCCGCCACCATTTGCCCGGCCAGGCGTGGCGCAATAAAGAACGTCCACACGAAGGCCGCGAATAGCGCAGTGATAGTCCCCAAGACAGGATTGATCCAGAATGCCGCAGCGACGATCAGTCCTGTCCATATAAGCAATCCAACCAATACTTTCAGCAGCTCCATGACCTTGGAGCCATTGCTTTTCTGTATCGTGATCATTTGTTTTCCCCTTCTCTCTGGTTTACTTGCTCAGTCGTAAATTTTGGCACCGGCCATCCGGCTAGTACGGCACTCCACATATTCCGCAGCATGATCGCAGCCTGCCCAGTAAGCATCCGCCTCCGGCGTGCCTGGCTGATATACATCTCCTGGAAGGAAAGTACCTTCCAGCAAACGCCTGAGCTTCGCCTCAAAGCCTCTTCGGTATGCCGGGCTTCTCGGTGTTGCGCCAACGCTGAACCTGTCAGACATTCCATCTTCGACTGTGAATAGGTTTCCCCCTCCTGCTCGTTGATGGGCCTCGCTGGCGGTGGGTTTAAGTGCATCGGGTTGGTGGGCCTCGCGGGTGCCGCGAAGGGCGGCGGTGTTGATTTGCCGGATGGATTGGTTGTTTGTTGTGCTCATGGTTTGCCCTTTCGTTTGTGGTTTACATCGGTTCGGAGCCGCCTCACCCTGTCCGCGACGATCTGACGGGCGTTTAGACGGGGGCACAAGGCATGACAAAAGCGAGCGAGTGGTGCGGCCAGCGCGGAGCCGAAGGCGAGCACTGCCACGGTCGTTTGCGCCCGCCGCAGGCGGTTTGGCGTGACTTGTGCGCTTTTCCCCGGCTGCCCGGCATGTCGGCGCAAGGGTGGCTCCGAACCGATGTTCGCAAACGAAAGGGCGAGCACAACGAACGGCTTCCAATCTTTCCGGCAAATCGGCGCTGCGTGCAGCGCCACGCTTTTATCAAAGGAGCCATTGCGACGGCGCAGCCGTGGCGATGACAACCCGCCTTTGCTTCGTGAGCCGTGTCGCCGCAGGCGTGACGGCGATTGCTTCTTCGGAGGCTGCAAGTTATCCATGCCCGCAGCAAAACCGGCGCACACCACGCCAGGCGTTTTGCGGAGAGGTGTGGGTAACTTTGCAGCCTCCGGCACGCGCAGCGTGCAAGCGGCAGGGATTGATACCCGAAGGGCCGAGACCTTGGGCTCGGTCTGCTGTATTGCGCAATACAGCGATGAAAGCCCGACCGGCAAAGCCGAGCCGCCAACGTCAGCAAAAGAGATATGCAGAGAAATTCCGTCAAATATTTTCAAACCGAGTCATTCTCATGACGACCACCGCAAACCGCCTCATTTCGTATGCCCCTCCGGACTCACTGCGTCCGCCTCGTCACGCCCTCCCGCATCGGACCTCCGTGCGTCCCGCTCCTGCTCTTTCCTGACTTGAGCGCGGCGCGCCAGGCCCGCAGCTCCGGCCACTGCCGCCGCCTTTGCCTGGCCGCTGGCCCCGCTCTCGATCCTGCTCATTGTGTTTTGCTCGCCGAGGTCGCCGATGCCTGCGCCGATCCAGCGCAAGATGCGATCAGGCAGGGTTTGCGGCAGCGAGAAGACCAGCATGAATACTCCGAGGATGATCACCCCATAGATGAGCATGAAACCGCCGACGGACAGCAGCCCTGTAACGGAGTCGGCCTGGATGATGCGGAAGGCTGTCATAAAGCTGGCATTTACAAAACGCACTGCCGGAATCAGGATCGCCATGCTTGCGACCAGGCCCAGCACCATTAATGCGGGCCGGGCGAAGAGCGACATGAGCAGCAGATAGCCTTGCTTCTGGGAACCGATAAAGGAGTCTTCTCCCTCAGGAGTTAAATGCATCACAACCCACAGTGAACCTGCCGCCAAGGCCTCTACCACTTGGACCATCCACCCAATCACGCCCAAAGCAAACACATAGAACGGGATCATGGGAATCCACATGCCCAAGAAATATCCGCCATACAAAATTGCCAACACGCCCGGCTCCACTACCGACCACAATTCCTGAATCATCGTCAGCACGAACTTAAGCACCCCAGGACCAACCGACAGCAGACCAGCCAGGTTCGTACCCAATACGGATTGGCCTGCCGCCGCCTTGGAACCTTCGAACAGGCCATCCACGGTTGCTGTGAGGGTCGCTTTGGTCAGAAGCACGATTTCGCCAAAGGCGGCCATCCAGTCACCAAGGTTTTTCACCTGCATCACTGGATCGGTGCCGTCTTCGCCAAGATAGAAGACCATGCCCGACATGGCCGAGTTGGCAAGACCGTTAAACCAAGCCTCGACTTGGGTTTTAACGGTAGTGCCCCCGTCCGCGAAGTCCTCAGGGCCGAGGCCCGTCCGAAGGTGCGGCATATCCGTTGGTTTGCGTGTCTGGACATCGGGGCCTTGGTCAAGCTTGAGGAGGACCAATCCGGCCAGCGCGGTGTATCTCGTCATGACGAGCTGCACCGCGCTGGACACCTGGCCGCCACCGCCTAGGATGTGGTCGACCGTATAGGTGCCAGGAACATATTGATGCCGGGTCGTCATGGCCTTCTGGATGCC
Source organism: Gallionellaceae bacterium (assembly GCA_019753125.1). Classification (GTDB taxonomy): domain Bacteria; phylum Pseudomonadota; class Gammaproteobacteria; order Burkholderiales; family Gallionellaceae; genus Gallionella. The sequence goes on from JAIELH010000029.1 coordinate 53,682, forward strand.
GTCTTTGACCGCCACCAGCTCGCGGTGCAGCGCTCCCGCCATGACCCACCCGCCCTCTTTGAGCTTGGCCTTGACGCCGCTGTTGGCTGAGCCCACCCGCTTGGATACCTCGTCGCGAATATCCTTCAGCATCGCCTCGCGCGCATCATCGATAACGACCTGAATCTGGCTGGCGGAGAACTTTTCGCCGGTCGCGTCGGCAACACGGACCAGCTCTATGACCTGAGGGGCCATCTTGGCGAATACATCCATTGCGGCCTTGTACCGAATGTTCCCGATGCTCCCCTGGACGTTGGCAATCTCGTCCTGAAGTGTTGAGGTAGCCTGGTTCACCGATGCCCGATTGGTGTCCGGCTTGGTAAAGGTGGTGGTCAAAATAACCGTGCCGCATATTTCCTCGCTGCCGGGCCACTTGGGGTCACGGAAATCCAAAAAGGTCTTGTAAGTCGCCGTAGTCGAACCGGTATTGATCCGCTGATGCCAGGAGTGAAGCTGAAGATTTACCGTACCTGCCCCCATCGTCTGGTTGATACCTTGAGTGACACCGTAGGCACAGACCTGAGACTGGAAGGCGTTGAGCGCGATGCGGTCAAACTGTTTGTCGTCCACGACGGACCGCATCACCTGCTCAACCGTGGTGGTGTCAACGACGTAATCGACCACACGTCCCCACATGTTCGACGCGAACCCAACGGACCAGGTCACGATCAGCAGGATCGCGAGTTGAATCATCGAGTAGCCGCTGGTGCTGGGGATCAGGAACGCTGAGGCGGTGAACGTGCGCAAGGGGGTGTAGAACGTGGACCATTTCTTGCCGAGCACTTGGCCGTCATTGGCCGTATTGGTCAAGCCGAAGACGGTTACCCAGGCCAGAATGATGGAGCCGAAGAACAGGACACCACCGTTGAAGAATCCGAACGCAGCACCCAGCATGTTGGCCGTTGCGTTTTCGGCCCCTGCCGTGCTTCCGCCGACGATGTGCGTGATTGCTGTCCCGAAGATTTCCCGCAGCATTTCAATGGCTGCATCTCCGCTATCGGGGGTAAATGGGGCTGCGTTGGGATTCATGTCTATCCTCCGGTTAATTACAGGGCGTCATTCCGTGGGCAAGCATGGCTGCCTTGGCCTGTGCACGCGCCATTTCCACTTGCTGAGGGGGCGGGGGCGGCAAGCCTGATACAGCGCGCATAGCGTCATCGCAAGCTTGGGCGGCCTGATGGCCTGCTTGGCAGACAAGGTGGGGAGCGGTGGTAGCATCACCAGCCTCAACGGCCTGCCGGATGCGCGGCATCCAAGCCTGCCAAACGGCGTTACTCGCTGTTTGACAAACCGAGAGGGTTGCGAAGCGCTCCATTGCATCCCCTGCTATGGCTGGCGGGGAAAGCGAGATCGAAAGGAGCGCGGCCAGAACTGTCCTAGTTGGAAATTCCGTCATGATTTTCCCTCCGCTGTCAGTATTCCAGCCCAGTTTCATCCGATGCGGGTTTTGGTTTCAGGCCTGGCTCCGTGGTCAAGTCGCCATCACCTCCGCCTGCGCCACCCGAGCTACCACCCCCACCCCCATCGCGCCCTTCCACCTCATCCCGCAGGGCATCACGTAGCCATTCAACTGCCCAAGCCTGCCAATCATCCCGGCAGGCCAGTGCTTGTTCTGGCGTCAGATTCGCCCAGTTCATATCGAACGCGAGTTGATATTCCGCCTTATAGATGGCGCTCGTACGCGCGAGATCGGCGTAATGCTCGATCAGGAACATGGTCAGAAAGGACAGCAGCACATCCCAGTCCTGCTGACGCTGACGCATCCGCTCACGGAGTTCCCGCAGGTCCTGGCGGTAGGTTGCCCAAGCCCGGATCATCTGCTCCTCGGGCAGGCGGCGCGGACGCTTACCCTCCCAGAATCTTTCGGTGCGGAGCTCGCGCAGCAACTCCTTCAGGGCAGGTAAAGTTTTCTCGGCCCCGTTGGAGCTCAGATGAGACTCCAGCAAGATGTTGTACAGCTTGTCTTCGAGTTCGGTAGTCATGGTGGCAATCCTTATCAACGTGGTTTAAGGGTGTTCTCCCGGTCAGGGAGCGGGGTTATCTCGCCGTTGCGCTGGACAGCGACTTGCTGCCCTGGACGCACTGGCCGGGATGGGGTTACTGGCATAACAACGCCAGGTCGATCATGCGGCTCGATCCACGCATGTTTGCCGACGTGCCGGACCGTGCCGTTTGTGAAGCTTTGGGTATCCCGCTCGATGCGGAATCCCAGCAGAGGTTCTGGAACGCCTTCAGCTCGTTGCTGCTGGATCAATTCCCAGCGGCGAGCGTCAGGATGATTCTCGAAGCGCTGGCGCAGGCTCTCGGGATCGTTCTTGAGCTTGGCCGCCTCAATGGCATCGACCGGCGCAGCGGTCGCAAGCCATTGCCGGGCCAGCTCGTCACGCGCGGGGTCATTGGTTTGTTTGTTCATCAAGTTTCTCTCCTCTTCAACAATGCTCGCCAGCTCGGGGTTGGCGATGCGAACGCCTGCGCGTAGCGCTTCGCGAACCGCAAGCCGCTTGAACTCATCCGAACCGGTCAGTACCAGACTCGCCCAACCCTTGGCCTTTGCAAGCTCGATCAGGGCGCGCGCCTTGGGGTGGGAAGCCTTCCCGACCAGGCTCAATTGATCGCCACGATCCACAATGGCGGGGAGGCCTGCCGCTGCGCCATGAGCCCAGCGGTAGAGCGTGCGCCCGCGCCTAGTCTCAGCTTTCATGGCGGCAACAGGAGACCGGGACAGCCTGCCAACTTGGCCGGATTCGTTCCGGCAGGAGTTGGCGTTACGGCCTGCGCGTTCACGGCGGGCAGTTCGAATCTCTTGCTTCACGCTTTCAATATCCTCGCGAAGAACACGAACTCTGCGCCGCTGCTGACGGATGGTTTTGACCTTTGCGTTATTCTGGTCGCGCCAACGATCTCCCTTGCGTTTTTCTGGACCAATCTTGGGCTCGGGTTCGCCCAATCCTTTCGCCGCATTTGAACGGAGGTCTAAGCGTGGCTGGTGTCCGTGCTCAACCAGAAACTGGTTAGCGTAGACCTCCCATCTTTCTCGCAGCTCCTCGACGATATGCTTGTCGTTCCATTTCCGATCTTTACCCCCTCCGCCTTTGGTGGAGTCGGGTTCGCACAGTTCGCCTGTCTTTTTGTTTCGATAACGGCTGGGCGGACGCTTGAAGAACTGCTCGCTCGGCCTGTCGACACCATCCATGAGGCGGTCGCTAAACATAGAGTGGCAATGGATATTGGGAAGACCATCCGCCGCAGTCTTGATATGAATTGAAGACAGATATGGATGCTTATCACCGATTTCCTGAGCAAGCCAACCGTCTACAAGTTCTTTCGCTTCTTCGAAAGTAAGCTCTCGCGGGATCGCGCACTCGAACTCGTAGTAAGTTCGACCGTTTGAACGCTCATGGGTGTCAGCAGCTTCCCAAAATGCAAGGGGATCAGTCGTTGCCCATGTCGGCATGTTCCCCATGCAGATATGGGCAACGTCCTCACGCGAGGAATACTTCTCGACGCCGATCACGTAAGCGGCATGCTTACGTGCTCTGCCGACCCCGCCACGCTTCAATTTGAAATGTGAGCTATTCCCGCTCATACCCTGTCCCGTCGTTCATGGGGTGTCGGGGGCTAGCCCCTGACCGCGTGTCGTTTCCAGAATGGAAACGAGGAATCGCGCCTGCTTTGAAAAAGCAGGGAAACACCACTTGATTCCGCAGGGTGTAGGCCGCATTCGGAGTCAATGAATTTTCGAGATACTGGCCGATCAAAATGATGGTGCGCAGTTTTTTCTCTGTCGCCGCTTTCATTGCTGCTGCCTTTTCCCGCTGTTTACTTTGCGCCTGTGCCGTCCACGCCTCTTGTTCTGCCTCGATTTGCTTAAGAGCTGCATCCAGTTCTGCCTGAGAAATTTCGCCTTGCGATAACTGAGCCATCACCACCTCCGTAATGTTGATTACTGCAAATAGTTGTCGTCTTGCTTGTTGCTCTTTCGTTGTTGCTCTTTTTCCGCCAGCAGGGCATCGCCAGCACGCTTGAATTCTGAAAATTGATCTGCGTCGGCCATGAGTCGCTGAAGAGCTAAGAAGCCCCCAAGCAACGCGCCTTTATCGCAGTCGAACAGGCCGGCCAGTTTGGTCAAACCTCCGAGCTCAAACTTCCGTTGGTTCTCTGCTTTGCGGACTCGCTGCCGCTCCGCTTGGCGTACCGCCCGCTCTTGCGTTTTTTGTTCTGCTTCCAAGGCTTGGAGTTTGGTTTTGAGAGCGGAGATTTTTTCGTCGATTTTTGTCATGTGGCGCTCCGGTGGTCGGATTTGTTCTTAATGCGTACCCGCAGTAAGAGCTCCTCGCCCTTGGCTTGCCAGGCGGGGTCAATAGAGTCTGCGTCGCGCTTGCGCATCGTGGCGTCCTCTTGCTCACGGCACTGGGTTGCTTGGCGGTCGCGTTGGAGCTGCTCGATTTGCTGCTGGATCAGGCCAGGAACAGGCTGCTTGCTTACGGCACGAAGTGCCGCAACAGCGGCGGCAATATCATCGGGGGCATGTTGTTGCTCAAGGGCCTCGGCTGCTTGCACATCAGCGGGCAGCCAGGTAACGATGCCACTCTGGCGGCGATTGAATATTTTTAGTGCAGGCGCAGCAGCAGAATCAGTGCCACGCGCATGCGCGCGTGGTGCTGCTGCTTCTTCTTGCAGAACCTTAGAACCTTGCAGAACCTTAGAGGCAGAATTCCCGATGATGGGATTAACCGAAGATCGGGAAATCCGTTCTTCGGTGTAATCACTTGAATTTTCTTGGCTCAGCGGATGCTCAATGGCCCATCTATCAGCCGAAACAAGCACCCAGCGTTTCCCGGCAACTTTGCCGCCCTCGACGCGGATGGGCTCTATCCGAAGGGCACCAACCGCCTCCAACTCGTGGAGGCGTGAACGCAGGGCGTCACGCCCCTCAGGGGCCATGCTGATCAAATGGACCAGGCGAATAATCCATCCGCGCGGAAGGTCCCACAGGAAGGCAAATAGACCCCGAGCGCCAAAGCTCAAACGTGAATCGCGCAGCAAAGCACGTGGCAATGGCTTTGCAAAATCAACCTCGCCCTCGCGCTCGATCTCGATTTTGCCGCCGGTCATTTTTTGTCCCCGGCGTTATCCCGATCAATCTCTGCGGCAATATCGCCTGCTCGGAAAAACACCGATTTACCTCGGTGAACCGGAGCTATAGAAAAGGTGCCCATCCACATCCGATTTCTTACGGTCTGCGGTGCGAGGCCAAGGATCGTTGCAGTTGTTTTGAGCGGGACGAGGATTGCGCCGCCAGACTGGCGCAGCACGAGGTCTAGAGTGTCCATGGAATTACCCTGTCTCTTGGCAGATATGCCAATGTTGGGCGAGACAGGTAATGAGGACTGGAACGATAAGATTGCTAGCAGGTAGCCTGGGGGCGGGGTCTCACATTCTGCCCAGTAGCATTACCAGCTTTTTTGTATTGCATCATGAAGCGCGGTTCGTTACTCCGCACAGCTTGTGGTCCTAGTCTCGCGCTATCGCCTGATCGCGCGCTCCGCTCGCTGGATTACCCACCTTATCCCGAATCGTGGGCTTCCACCCCACGACCACCCAGCGCCACTTGCTTGACGGGATAAGACTAGCTTGTAGCCATATCCACCGTCAACATATTCGTTATCCCTGTTTATCCCTACGTACCCAAGGAAATCACTAGAAAGACGAGATGTGGCATGTTGTATAATTAAACTCTGTTGTGGCGCATTGTGTGGGTAACAATGTGGGTAATGGCGATGGTAGCCCGCCAAAAGGCCTTTATTTTCGCGGGTGTTCTATAGTGCCCCGACCACCAGCATTATCAGAGCAAATGCCCGATCCGTTCGGGCATTTGTTTTTTCACGGTATCTTAAGCAACCATGATTGAACTAGTTGGCGACAATTCGATAAATGCTCCTGATACGGTGACAACCAATGCGACGATCGTGCACGAGAGCGGCATTGCGCGAGAAGTCAGGCGCCGCCGCACTTTTGCGATCATCTCGCACCCGGACGCGGGCAAGACCACGCTCACTGAAAAGCTGCTGCTGTTCGGCGGCGCAATCCAGATGGCGGGCACGGTCAAGGCGCGCAAGAGCGGCCGCCATGCGACTTCGGATTGGCTGGAAATCGAGAAACAGCGCGGCATCTCAGTAGCCAGCTCGGTGATGCAATTCACCTACGACGATTGCGTGATCAATCTGCTCGATACACCCGGCCACCAGGATTTCTCCGAGGACACCTATCGCGTCTTGACTGCCGTGGATGCGGCGGTAATGGTGGTGGACGCGGCCAAGGGCGTCGAAGAGCAGACCATCAAGCTGCTTGAAGTATGCCGTTTGCGCAACACGCCGATCATCACCTTTATCAACAAGATGGATCGCGAAGTGCGTGAGCCGCTGGAAGTGCTGGACGAAATCGAATCGGTGCTGAAAATCAAATGCGCGCCGGTGACCTGGCCGATCGGCATGGGCAAACGCTTTCAGGGCGTATATCACCTGCTGAACGACGAGGTGTTGCGTTTCTTGCCGGGTGAAGCAAAAGCCGGGCAAGAAGTCGTCACGCTACAAGGTTCGCAGATCGGCCAGCTGGCGGCACAGTGCCCGAGCGAGATGCAGACAATGCGCGACGAAACCGAATTGGTCACCGGCGCAGGCGCATCGTTCGATTTGCAGGAGTTTCTCAAAGGACAACAATCGCCGGTATTTTTCGGCTCCGGCGTCAATAACTTCGGCGTGCGCGAAGTGCTGCGCGCGCTGGTGGACTGGGCGCCGCCGCCGTTGCCGCGTGCCACCGATGTGCGCATGGTGCAACCTACCGAGCCTGCCTTTACCGGCTTCGTATTCAAGATACAGGCCAACATGGACCCGAATCACCGCGATCGCATCGCCTTTTTGCGCGTGTGTTCCGGCCGCTACAGTTCCGGCATGAAGGTCAAGCATCGCCGTACCGGCAAGGAAATGAAGCTGGCGAATGCGGTAACGTTCATGGCGAATGAACGCACGCGCATGGATGAAGCTTATGCGGGCGACATCATCGGCATCCACAATCATGGCCAGTTGCAAATCGGCGATGTGCTCACCGAAAGCGAAGTGCTCACCTTCAAGGGCATTCCCTATTTCGCACCAGAGCTGTTCAGCCGCGCGCGCCTGCGCGACCCGATGAAAGCCAAGCAATTGCAAAAAGGCTTGCGCCAGCTCGGCGAAGAAGGCGCGGTGCAGGTATTCGAACCATTAGTGGACACCACGCCGCTGATCGGCGCGGTAGGGCAACTACAGTTCGAAGTGGTCGAGCATCGCCTGAAATCCGAATATGGCGTGGATGCGGTATTCGAACGCGCCGGCATCCATACCGCGCGCTGGGTAACCTGCCCCGACGCGAACCACCTCAACGAGTTCGTCAAGGCCAATCAGGGGCGTCTGGCCAAGGACGTGGACGGCAACTACGCCTACCTTGCCGACACCGGCGTGAACCTGCGTCTGGCGCAGGAACGCTGGCCGAAAGTGCAGTTTCATGCCACACGCGAGCATGGACAACAACTTGGCTAATTTCAGCTAATAGCCTGGAGCAGGAAATTTGTTGTGCGGGACAATGATTACTGCTATGGCTCGATAATGCTCAGTCAGGCGTCAGGCGACAGCTTCTGGATTACTGACGACGCGGGCTTTCCCAAGAAAGGCACTCACTCGATAAGTGTGGCATGCCAATACTGCTGTGCGTTAGCCCGGCACCCAACAATCGCTGATCAGCCCGTTCTACTTGCCGGTTGCGCGGAAGCCACGGATCACGCTGCTGACGGTGCTCAGGATGAACAATGCCAGCGCCACTGCATTCAATAATCCGCCAAGGTTGCGCAGCGCCGGCAGGGCCAGCCCGTCACCGGCGAGGCGCACCAGCAGCGATATATGCAACACCAGCAACGGCAGGTAGAAAGTCCGGTGATAAGGCATCCTGACTTTTACCACGGCAGGGAAGATTATCGGGGCGTGGCCGAAGACCATCGAAAACACGAAGCCGATCAGGATCGCGTGCAGCACCGCATCATAGGCGATCCCGGACAGCCCGCCGGCAAGCAGCATGATGCTGCCGATCGCGAGCCAGGCATAGCCGGAAAGCAGGCATACGGCGATGAAGCGGGTCAGCCCTTGTTCCTTCACCGTGCGCCGTACGATGTCCTGGCGCAGCAGCCACAGTGCCAATCCGAGCAGCGCGGCGCCGTATAACGCGGCGCCGGAACCGGTTGCGCTCAACAGCATGCTGCCTGCGACAAGCATGGTCAGAATAACCGCAAAAATTTGTTTGGCGCGCGGCGAAGGCGGCAGGAAGCGCGATAGCTCGAGGCGCTCGCCGGCGATGGTCAGTACCAGAAAGTTGATCCACAGCGCCACCACTTCCGGCACCGGTGTGCCGGCCAGCCACAGCAGATTGCCAGCCAGCCAGCTCGCTGCGCCGAGCACCATCGTGATCATGAACAACTCGCGCTGGCGTAGCATGATCAGCGTGGTTCCGGCGAGCAGCATGGCGCTGCCGAGCGTCATTGCCGAAGCGCCTGCGGAAAGCGGGAGTCCGAGCAACAGCGCAACACCACCCAGCCCGGTCAGCAGCGGGCCGGCATAGGCCCAGCGGTAGCCCAGCGCGACTGCACGCTCCAGGCCGATCACGGTGCCGAGAAAACCGCATATCATCAGCGGCCCATGCAACAGAACCGCTTGCGCCGAAGGCAGCGGCACCACCCAGCCCAGACGCGTGAGGCCGGCCAATACGCCCGATATCAGCGAGGCAAACCCCAGTATCAGCAGCGGCAGGCGAAACGGAACGCCCAGACCCGGTGGTTTCGCGCTCATTTGCGGCCCATATGGTGCGAACCGGTTGTTTGTGTGGGTGTAATTGCCATCACATCTGTTCCCAGCCGAAATGGTCGCGCGCGTTCTTGCTCATCTTGTCCGGGCCCCACGGTGGCTCCCACACCAGATTGATGTCGATTTCGGTTCCCTCCGGCGCCAACCCGGTCAGTGCACGGCGCACATCATCGAGAATCATGTCGCCCATCGGGCAAGCCGGGGTGGTCATCGTCAGATCGATACGCAGTTTGTTGTCCGAAATCTCCACGCCATACACCAGGCCCAAATCGACGATGTTCACGCCGACTTCCGGGTCGATGACGTTGTGCAGGAGATTCAGAATGGTTTCCCTGGAAGGCATTTCTGATTGCTGGGACATCACAAAATCCATTGAGGCAGATAAAAAAAGTTTTGAACCTTAAAACCTCTTTCGTCCACGAAAAACACGAAAGTCACGAAACAAATCAATTGGCTACACAGGCTTAATAATTTACCCATCGTGTGAGGCTGCAAATAGTTGTATATATTTGATTTGTTCGTGTCTTTTTGTGTTTTTCGTGGACAACTGGGCTTTTTAGTTTGAATCGGTTTGCCTTTCGGGCACCAGGCATCCGTATTAACGAGGGCGCAACGATACCAGATTTTTTGGTGAACGGCCTTGGCAGACAACATTGAGAATGTCAGGCAGCAAATCCGGCAAGGCAAGCTGACACTTGCTTTTGCCAGTTACACTGGCATCCATCAAATTTTTCTATTTTTATTTATACAAAAATATGTATAATCATTCCATGCATACTCATGCCAAACCGGTTGAGTTTCTCGGCAGCGCATTGAATGACTTGCGCAGCTTCCCTCTTTCTGCACGCCGTGAAGCCGGATATCAGATCGATAAGGTGCAACACGGCGAAGAACCGGATGACTGGAAGCCGATGAAAACCATCGGTGCGGGCGTGCAGGAAATCAGGGTTCAGGATGAAGCAGGCGCGTTTCGGGTGATCTACATCGCCAGATTGAAAGAAGCGGTCTATGTACTGCACTGCTTCCAGAAAAAAACGCCCAGAACTTCCGCGCAAGACATCGCGCTGGCCAGCAAACGATATAACGAACTCATGCGAGGTGCGAAATGAGCAAGCAACGATTCAAAAACGTATGGGACGCCATCGAAGACACACCCGGCGACGCAGCCAACATGAAGGCGCGCGCCGAATTGATGCGCGCCATCATCGAATACATCCGCAGCAGCGGCATGACCCAATCAGAAGCCGCCAAGACACTTGGCGTTACCCAGCCCCGCATCTCCGACCTGATGCGCGGCAAAATCGACGTGTTCTCCCTCGATACGCTGGTCAACATGCTGGCGGCGGCGGAGATAAGGCTGGAGATGCGATTAAAAAAAGCGGCTTGAGATTACAATTTATTTCGCGTTTATTACCAGACATATCTGAACCATGATCCTCTCCACCCTTGCACAATCCGACCGCTACGCCGCGCTGCATCCGTTGTTCCCGCGCGCATTCGAATACATCCGCAATACCGACCTGCCGGCGCTCGCGCCGGGGCGCTATCCGATCGTCGGCGAGGATTTGTTCGTCATCATCGAAAATGTCGCCGGACGCACGCGCGACGCGGCAAAGCTGGAATGCCATCGCCGCTACATCGATATCCAGTTGGTGCTGGAAGGGATCGACGAGATGGGCTGGAAGACGCTGGCGGATTGCGGCGATCCGGTGAGCGACTACAGCGCGGAAAAGGACATACGGTTTTTCAACGATGCTCCGGCAACGTGGATTGCCACACCACCCGGGGCATTCTGCATTTTCTTCCCGGAGGATGCGCATGCGCCGCTGGTCAGCAGCGGCAATATCTGCAAGGCGATCTTCAAGGTTGCGGTGCGTCCGGCGATCTAGAAATGTAGGATGGGTTGAGCGCAGCGATACCCATCGGTTAATCGTCACCGGTCGTTTTTGATGGGTAGCTCTGCATAGCCATCTGACTAGGCTACCCAAATACGACAGCCAAGTCATTGGTTATCGCTGCGCTCAACCCATCCTACGAAACTCCCGCCTAACAGCTTGTTTCGTCGTCGAACGCTATGTCGCCTTCGGCAATCTGGTCGCCGATTTTGAGGTTCTTGAAATCGAACAAACTGCTGTCCAGCAGGTGTGATGGTTTGACGTTCTGCATCGCGGTGAAGATGGTCTGGCTGCGCCCCGGATATTCGAGTTCCCATGCGGCCAGCATTTTCTTGATGTTCTTGCGCTGCATGTTTTCCTGCGAACCGCACAGGTTGCACGGGATGATCGGGAATTCCATGCCGCGTGCATAGCGCGCGATATCTTTTTCGGCGCAATAGACCAGCGGCCGGATCACGATGTGGTCGCCCTTGTCGGTCACCAGCTTCGGCGGCATCGCCTTGAGTTTGCCGCCGAAAAACATGTTCAGGAACAGCGTCTCGATCATATCGTCGCGGTGATGGCCCAGCGCGATCTTGTTCGCGCCGAGTTCATGCGCGACGCGGTAGATGATGCCGCGCCGCAGCCGTGAACACAGCGAACAGGTGGTCTTGCCCTCCGGGATTTTTTCCTTGACGATGGAATAGGTGTCCTGGTTTTCGATGTGAAATTCGACACCGATAGATTTGAGGTACTCCGGCAGCACTTCCTCGGGGAAGCCCGGCTGTTTCTGGTCGAGGTTCATCGCGACAATGCGGAAATCGATCGGTGCGCGCTTGCGCAACGTCAGCAGGATGTCGAGCAGCGCATGGGAATCCTTGCCACCGGACAGGCATACCATCACCGTGTCGCCGTTCTCGATCATGTTGAAGTCGCCGATCGCCTTGCCGACCTGATGTTCGAGCCGCCCTTTGAGGCGGTTGAAATTGGTGGAATGACGCTCGAATTGGATGGGTTGTGCAATGCCGTTCATGCTTGAAAGTTTCTTTCTAAATATTGATGCTTCTGCCGCCATCGACAGAAATGATCTGGCCGGTAATATAGGGAGCGTCCTGAATCAGGAACGCGACTGTCTTGGCGACATCGTCCGGCTCGCCCTCGCGCTTGAGCAGCGTATGCGCGACAATTTTGCGGCGTTGTTCGATATCCTGCCACTGCCCGCCTTCCGGCCAGATGATGACGCCGGGCGCGACGGCGTTGACGCGCACCTGCGGCGCCATTTCCTGCGCCAGCCCGCGGGTCAGCGCGGCCAGCCCGGACTTGGCGACGCTGTAGAGCAGATGCCCGTACATCGGGCGTTCGGCATGGATGTCGGCGATGTTCACGATGCAACCGTGGCGGCGGCGCAATTCAGCCGCTGTCGCTTGTGCGAGCAGTAATGGCGCTTTCAGGTTGGTGCCGAGCAGGTCGTGCCATTGCCGCTCGTCGATTGAATCCAGCGGCGTGGCAAAGAAGCTGGAAGCGTTGTTGACCAGCGCGTCCAGCCGCCCGAATCTTGCAACGACCGATTGCACCAGCGGTTGCAGCGCATCTGCATCGAGCAGATCGGCATTGAATGCGGCGGCACTGTCCGGACGCAGCGCATTCAGCTCGTCCTGCAACGCCAGCGCCTCCCGCGCGGAACTGCGGTAATGCACGGCCAGCGTGGCGCCTGCCGCGTGCAGGCGGCGGCAAATCGCCGCGCCGACACGCTTCGCCCCTCCTGTCACGAATACCACTTTGCCTTGCATGCCACGCTCCATTAGACTCGCACTTCATCCCACTTCTGAATTATACCCGACCATGCCTGCCTCTCTACCAGCACCCGGCCCGGAAGCGCTGCAACACAGCGCGCGTTTGGCTGAATTGATCCGGCGCGACATCGTTGCCCGTTGCGATACTCAAGCAACGTGTGGCTGGATTTCGTTCGCGCGCTACATGGAGCTGGCGCTGTATGCGCCGGGGCTGGGCTATTACACGGCAGGCGCGCACAAGTTCGGCGAGGCCGGCGATTTTATTACCGCGCCGGAGCTGTCGCCGCTGTTCAGCCGCACACTGGCGCGGCAAGTGGCGGAAATCATGGCGCACAGCGCGCCGCACATCCTGGAACTGGGCGCGGGCAGCGGCAAGCTGGCCGCGGATATGCTGGCCGAACTGGAAAGCCTCGGCAGCCTGCCGAACAGCTACATGATCCTCGAGGTGAGCGCCGACTTGCGCGAACGGCAACTGAATTTGCTGCGCGAGCGGTTGCCGCATCTGCTGGAGCGCGTGTACTGGCTGGACACACTGCCGGAAAACTTCTCCGGTGCGATCGTCGCCAACGAAGTGCTGGATGCGCTGCCGGTACATCTGGTGCATTGGCGGGACGGCGCGCTGACCGAACGTGGCGTATCCATCGGTTTCCCCCTCCCCAACCCTCCCCCGGAGGGAGAGGGGGCAAACGATGTGCTGCGCACATATCACGTTAACGGCTTCATCTGGCAGGAACGTCCGATCGACGATGCCGCGCTGCTGCACGCCGCACAACAGGCCCGTCCTGAGCCTGTCGAAGTGGTCAGTATGCCGGACGATTATGTCAGCGAGATCTGCCTCGCCGCACGCGGACTGGTCAACAGCCTCGCGCAACTGCTGCGGCAGGGTGCGATCATATTCATCGACTACGGTTTCGGCGCGCGCGACTTTTATCATCCGCAGCGCAACAGCGGCACGCTGGTGTGCCACTACCGCCATCATGTGCACGACGATCCGTTCTATCTGCCCGGCTTGCAGGACATCACCGCCCACGTCAATTTCACCGACATCGCGGAATGCGGCATCGACGCCGGCCTGGAGCTGCTCGGCTACACCTCGCAGGCATTTTTCCTGATCAATTGCGGCATTACCGAACTGCTGCATTGCACCTCGCCGGAAAACCTGCGCGACTACTTGCCGCTCTCGGCACAGTTGCAGAAGCTCACCAGCCCGGCGGAGATGGGCGAGTCGTTCAAGGTGATCGCGCTGGGCAAAGGAGTGGTTGTTCCGCTGCGCGGCTTTGCGCGCGGCGATTTGTCGCGCACGCTATGACAAATCTTCAGCTTCTGTCCTGAATGGCTTTTTCCACTGCCGCTACGCGCGCGTGAAAAATGCGCTCCGGAATGACAGCATGATCGGTGCAGGCTTGCGCAATTTCTCCGGCATTCACCGCCTGCGCCGCATGCAAGGCATACAACAAGTAATCCGCCTGCGGATAAACATCATGCTCATGCCCGGTGCGCCCGCGCGCATCGGATTCGCATACCTGCAACAATTGCTCGAAACGTTCCGGCCTGCGCCACGCGTCCGCAGACTGGAACAGTTTAACGATGGTGTCGGGCCGCAGCTCCCTGGCGCGGTGCACGTCACTGTGATAACGCGCCGCCAGCAACGCGAGGTCGCGGCAATCGGCGGGCGCGCGCAGGCGCAGGCACATTTTCTTCAGCAGCTCCACACTGCGCGCCTCATGACCGGCGTGGCTCGGCAGGATGTCTCCGGGCGTGGCCGCCTTGCCCAGATCATGCGTCAGCGCGGCAAAGCGCACTTCCAGCGAATAGTTGTGCTGTGCCGCATCTTCAACCACCAGCATCGTATGGATGCCGCAGTCGATTTCCGGGTGATATTTTTCCGGTTGCGGCACACCGAACAGCGCATCCACCTCGGGAAGAATCTTCGCCAGCGCACCGCAACTGCGTAGCGTTTCGAAAAAGCGCGCCGGTTTTTTCTCCATCAGGCCGCGCGCCAGCTCCTGCCAGACGCGCTCCGCCACCAGCGCATCCACCTCGCCGTTATCCACCATGCCGCGCATCAGCACCATGGTCTCCGGCGCGATCGCGAAGCCGAAGCGCGCCGCGAAACGCGCCGCGCGCAGGATGCGCACCGGGTCTTCAGCGAAGGCATCGCCGACATGGCGCAAGATGCCGGCGCGCAGATCGGCGATGCCATGATGCGGGTCGATCAATCTGCCCCCGCCTGGCTTGTCATCAACTTCCTGGGCGATCGCATTGATCGTGAAATCGCGGCGCTGCAAATCCTGTTCCAGCGTGACATCGGGTGCGGCGCACACCGTGAAGCCCTTGTAGCCGCGTGCGGTTTTGCGCTCGGTGCGCGCCAGCGCGTATTCCTCGTGGGTCTGCGGATGCAGGAACACCGGAAAATCCTTGCCTACCGGCTGGAAGCCCTGTGCCACCATGTCTTCCGGCGTGCTGCCGACCACCACCCAGTCGTGATCCTGGACGGGAATGCCGAGCAGTTGGTCGCGCACCGCGCCGCCCACGCAATAAATTTTGGCATTATTTTTCATCCGGAACCGGCTGCTGGTTTGATGCGTTCTTGGGCGCAATGATACCCAGGCGCTGTTTGAGCGGTTGCTGCGGCGCATCGAATTGCCTGGCGTAATGCACGGTGTTGCTCATCACTTTCTTCACGTAATCGCGCGTCTCGTCAAACGGGATGGTCTCGGCATAGATGGCGCCCTCCAGCGGCACATCGCCGCGCCACTGGCGCGCCCGCCCCGGTCCGGCATTGTATGCTGCCGAAGCCAGCACCGGGCTGCCGTCCAGTGAGGACAGTACGGTTTTCATATAGTAGGTGCCAAGGCGCAAATTGGTGTCCACCTGGTGGATCAGCGACTGCTTGAATTTTTTCAGCCCAAGTTTTTTGGCTATCCAGCGCGCGGTAGCCGGCATGATCTGCATCAGCCCGGCCGCGCCGACATTGGATTTTGCCGCAGTGGCAAAACGGCTTTCCTGGCGCATCAGGCCGTAGACCCACGCCTCTTCCAGGCCGCTCTCGCGGATATGCGCCCGCATCGCATCGCGGTATGGCGCCAGATAACGCAGGCTGAAATCATGCACACTGACCGTCATGTCCGCCGCGCCGATTGCGCGGTCGTACATTTCGTTGCGCCGCGCGATTTCCGCCGCAGCGAGCAATTCCTGATCGCTGAAGTTGCGCAATGTCCAG
>JAIELH010000046.1 GCA_019753125.1 Gallionellaceae bacterium
GCTGGTTCGAGTCCAGCACGACCCACCAAATAAACAAAGGCTCGCAGCGCTGCGAGCCTTTTTTCTTTCCTGTTATTTTTTGTTAGTGTAGGCGCAGTGTAGGTTTTTCAGGTCAATACGGAAGTGTTCATTCAGCGCATCTCAGCCAGCAACTCGTTCAAGATATTCCCCGTGTCTGCCTGTGTGAAAGTTGCGACATCGCGCAAGATGAACAGGCCGGGCTTGGCTTTTTGAATCCAGCCGGTGGATGACTCGCTCATTGTGCGCAGCGTGAGGTATTGGCTCTTCTTGTCTTCGGTGGGCATTCGCACCATCCCGGCGTATTGATCTGTTTTGTGGTGCGGTTGTTGTCTTGGCACAAGGCCGGATTTAAGCCGTGCCATCGGGTCGTTGTTTCCATTCCCCCATTGATACTGGTTGCGCGGTACCAGCCGCCCGTTGGCATTGGCCCCCATGAAAGAACCTGTGATTTGGCTCATGTTCAATTTTTGCGCATGGGTATAGATCGCTGGCGGCATTGCGGGCGCGTTTACACCGCTGCCGGGTGTGTTGTGTCGAATGGGGATGACGAGGTACCGCTTACCTTCCTTGGTCAGCTTCGTGCGCACACTGGTTTGAAGCATTTGCTTCATGTCGTAAGCTGGGCGGCCTTCCTCAATCTGGCGGGCGTTCTTGAAAGTCGATTGCACCACTGCGCTCGCATCGCCGTCAAAGTTCCAGTCAATTGAGCCGACATACTCGCTACGTTCATCCGGCCTGATACCTGGTGCGCGCTTCACCGAGTCTCGCCAGCGCTGCGCCAGTTGCTCAGATACACGTCCAACCGCCGCATTGGCGAACTCATTGGTCTTGATGCCAGCCTCTTCAAGTGCGGAGGCGAGTGGCGAAAGGTCAATTATGAGGTTCATGCGATGGCTTCCAATCGAGTTCGGGAAAATAAGGGGGTCTGCATGAAATTGAATGGCTTGCGCAGTCTGGCCGCTTCCGCCACGGCCTGAATTCTCCCATCGCGAAACATCATCGCCACGGTTTGAGTCGGCATTCTTGTGTAGGTGTGCTCGTCTCGTTCTTCATAGCACATGAAAGGGTGAGCAATAATTTCAACGCCCGGAAAATTCCGCACCATCTTTGCAATTCGTTGCTCGTATCGCTCTCGTGATTCATTTTCCCAAGAGTTGACGTGTAACCGTAGCCCGGAAGGCTCAATAGGTGCTTTGGGTTTCACAGCGTCTCTCCTTGGGTTGTGTGGCCATGTGGATTTTGTTGCTGTATTTCTTTGAGGCGTCTTCATCCGACATAACAACGACGTTGTGCGGACTCTGTGGCGATAACTCGGGGTTCTTTACGCACTTGATTAACGATCTCACCCCGGATGGGAACGTGTGACCGCAAAAACACATTTTCAGGTGATCGTCGGCGGATAGTTCGCAGCTAGGGCACCAAATAACAGTGTCGCCTTCGTCATTTTCAACTTTCAACAATCGACCGCACCCGCAATGCCGGCACAAGTGATACAGCGGCTTGATTATTTGCATTCAAAGTTCCCCATTGGGGGAGATCAGCATGCTGGCTTCCAGCTTGGCGTTAATATCGAAAGTGAGTTGATCTTCGGTGGAGAGTGTCTCGCGTCCGTAGCCCCTTGCGATTGCTGCCGTTACGCGGTCAAGTGAGTCATTGATGGTGCGGCACTCGTCGGGCGTCAAAGGGCGTCCGCCTAGTCTGTCGATCATGCTCTTCTCAAGGGCGGTTAATTTTCGCTCTTCAAGGGCTATGAATTCTTCAAGTTGCTCGATGGTCATGTCCGCAAGTGATATTCCATACTCATCCAGCATCCTTTCTTGTAGTTGTTCTTCGGTGTAGTCCTGAATATTTGCCGGGTACACCATATTTTTTGGATGAATCTGTTGCTCAAGCTTTTCCAGTCGCCTTTCAAAAGTACTCATTTCTTCCCCCTTGTTTTCTCATGCTGAAATTTCTCAAGTGCGGCGATCCGTTCCTCGATTTCAGATTTGTGTACCAAGTTCGATTGACCTTGCAACACCTCCAGCGCGGCCTTGGCTTGGTCGGGGCTGCACTCCCCCTTGCTCATAGCGGTGATGATGCGTTCACCGCGTTTTATCAACGTACCTGTGGTTGCAATCTTCACTGCGTCACTGGTCGGCTTCAAAGCAGGTATGCAGCGGTCAAGGATGATCTTGGATGCTTGCAAGTCGCCGCCCTTGGCCGCATCAACAAGCTTTTGCACGATCTCGGGCAGTGAAGGTGTAACCAGTTCGCGGAAATGTGCCCGTGACGTTTTACCGACGGGTCTACCGCTAGGATTTGCGCTCTTACCCTTGGCGAATGATGTGGATGATTGCGCCATTATTGTGACCTGCCTGTTGCGACTTTGAAGCCTGCGGGTGTGGCGGGTTCAACAACAAAGCTGAATGGCTCCGCTACTTGCTTGCCCTTGGAATCGAAGAGCGTGATTCGATGCTCAACCACGGAGTTGCCGGAAGCGCCATTGCCAGCCCCAGCGTTGCGCCGTGCGCCAATGTGCATCGGGTCGTTTGGGATATTTCCAGTAAATCCCTCGCTAACAGCAAACCGATTAAATGCGATAACGTCTTCTCTGCGGCCATTTTTAGAGCGCACATCAGCGGCATTTCCGGCGAAATGATCGGAGTTATCTGCTACTGGGATATTGACGCCACGGCGCTTGTAATCAGCGCGAATTGCGTCTTGTTCCTCTTTTGTCCGAGCTCCGCTTTCAAGCTCAATTTGCCTGTTCGGGTTCGCTGAGTTCCATTTTTCCAACAAAGGGGAAAAATCATTTCTGAATGCCGACGATAGGCTTGCCATCATTTGCTGCTGCGTTTTTTTCAGTGGGGCAGAACTTGAGGTTGTTTGTGCTTGTTGGGAGGCGCGCCGTTCGGCTTCTTCTTTTTTCCCTTCCTCGATTAACCGCTTTCCTTCTTTGAAGTCACTTGGATTGCCTGTTTTTAGAAGCTCAAAGCCTCTTGCCAGTGACTGATTGACCAGCTCGGGGGCGATGATTGAACCGCCCGCCTGCGGTTGCCGTGCCACTGCTTGCTGACGCTGATCTTCTGCGCGCGCAGCTTTTTCCAATTCTTCCCGTCGGGCTTCTTCCTTTGCGTCGTTATAGAAACCGCCTTTACCGAACTTCCCGGCTAGTTTCTCATTTTTTACTTGCTCATCGATCTCTTTGAGTTTGCCCGCAAGGCGAACATCTTGCTCGTGCTTCGCCCACTCTTTTTCTTTACCGAACCCCATCAGCATCACATCGCGCAGCGCATCAACCTTGGGAAGTAACATGCTAGATAGTTTGGTGACTTCATTCTTAAGGTCAGCGGTGTTTTGGCGCACGGCTTTGCCGTCATCTATCAGACTCCTATCCTCATTGAGCTTGATAATTGCTTGCCGAAGCTGCTCTTCACTGCCAGATTTCATGAGGCCGCCAAGGCTATCTTTCTCTTTATTGGAAAGTGCTTTGTCGTAGCCATCGCCACTGATTAACTTTGCCGCCTCGGCTTTGAGTTCATCTTTATTGCTACCGAGCAATGCGCCCATGTGCATGAACTTGCCAGCATCAAGCTTGCCAACATTTATACCCATCCCATTGAGACGATCTTGTAGCGCAGGTGCGCCGCCTTCGCCATTTGCGTAATAGGCTTTGTCGAACTTTCTGAATTCAGTTTGCTCCATGCCGAAGACACGCGCGCCAGACAACTCATATTCACTTGTCCCGCGCCTGAAGCGACCAAGTTGCTGCATCATTATGTCTTGGTTCGGGCGGTCAGCATTTCCACTTGCCAACACTCTCCGCGCACTGGCTTTGCGTTCTTCCGTTGCGTTTGGATCGTCGAGAATTTCCTGAGCGGTTTTGCGAGAGGTGCCCATTGCACCACCGGCGGTGTAGAGCTGCATATCGGCTGCGGTAAATTCATTTCCGAAGGCAGACATGTATGCGCCCAACTTGAATGTGTCTGTGCCCGCATCGCCGTGTGATCTGATACTTGAATCAGCCTTGCCCATTAGCGATGCGGATCCTTGTACGTCTAATCCGGGAGTTCTTGTTCCAACCATACGGCTCATATAGTCAGAATAGCCGGTGACGTTTGGAGCTTGTAACGAAGCACGCGCAGTGGATTGTGCGAAATTGGCAATAGCGCTCAATACCTCGTCGCCTTTGCTGCTCATTCCACCCTTGGTGATTGCCTCTGCGATGGTCATCGCCATCTTGCGTGACCCCGCTTCGTCAGTCGTTGCGCGGGTATTGCGCAATGTGCTCATTGCCTCTACGCCCTGCGACGGATCCAAACCGAGAGAACGAGAAAACCCGGATGCGAGACGAATTTCAGCAGCCAATGAGCCGGCATCCTTGCTTTGTGTATTGGCGTTATGTGAAAACTGCTTGGCAAGCTTTACGGACTCTTGATAGGTAATCCCCATGCCCGCCGCGGCGGCACGAGTCGATTCCCGAAGCACGTTGAAGTCGGTTATTGTGGCACCGAGGCTATGTCGCAGGTCAGTGATTCCGATTGCCTCATCCTTAGCATCGCCAAGCCCACCGCCAACAACGCCGCCAGCAAACCCGCCCAGCGCCCCGCCGATCATGCTTCCTACGGGCCCAAACATGCTGCCGACCATTCCACCCAGCGCGCTACCGGCTGTTGCCATTCCATCGCCGCCAGCCCCACCTGCTACCATGCCGCCGGCCATACCAATTGCTGCCCCAGCTAACTTGCCGCCGTATTGCGATGATTCGCTAGCCATGCCGCCCTTGGGTTTGGCCCCTGGCGCACGCAAGTGAGCGTCCTTGATGATGTGCTGGGTGGCTTCCTTCGCGCCGGGTGTCTTATCCTGTGCTAGATCGGCAAAGCTTGCGTGATTCTTTGAATACGCCGCGAGCGGGCTGCGACTGGCATCTAGGTTGTGCTTAGCTCTATTGAGCGCATCGGCTTCAGCGGTCGAAATTTCTTTGAAGTGCGTCTTAAATGCCTGCCGTGTTTTTTCGATTTCTTGACGCTGGCGTTGCTGTGATTGCTCAAGTGGGGTTATCCCCGCACTACCTGCATGTGCGCTAAATAGCAGCTTCGATGCGTCCGATTTTTTCTGGGTTAAGTCCTTGAGTTGCGCTTCGGCATCTTCTGTTCCAATCCCGAGTTGCTTTTTTTCTTGGATTTTCTCGTGCAACACTTTCAGTAATGCGGTGCTCTGATTGATCTGTTGGGCAAACTTATCAGTATCTACCTTGAGCACGCCGCCGCTCATGCTTCGAGATAGCGTTTCGGCACTCTTCGCGGCATCAGCGAGTGCTGCATTCAGCCCGCCTAGATCGGCGTCGGCTTTAACATTGATTTTGATGTTCTCAGTCATTTTTAGGCACTCGCTTTCACTGTTGCCGATACTTGACCGTGGGGCATTCCGGTAAAGGCGCAGACGCAATCACCCTGCACAATTCCTTTCATCGGCCCGCCACCATTCAAGTTAATCTCTGAGGCGTTGATCGTTGCTTTGCCCACCGCATTGACCTCGGCATTCCCGCCAGAAACCACCGTTGCATTCCCGGTCGCATTGACTGACACGGTGGTGGCCGTAGTGATGGTGATCGCGCCGTCCGGTGCAATGTCCAATGTAGCTTTGCCACCCGCCTGCTCGATGTGAAGGTGAACCTGCTTGTCAGTGTTGCGCTTGATCTTCCACTGTTCACCGTAGCTCTTTGCTGCCAAGTTCTCATGTGCCGAAGTTGTGCCGATTCTGATGTATGCGCCAGACGGGTGCGCAAATTCAAAGTTGCCATCTTTGTCGATGGTTTGATAAACGTCTGAGGCGTGTCGATTCATCATTCGCTCTTCATCTTTAAGGCGAAGTTGAGAGGCTTGCGGGTGAAGGAATCCGATTACAACAGGGAGGTCGTTATAAAATGCTACGACAGCAATAATGCTCCGGTCATTATTCGTTTGGGGTAGGCCGCTAATGTTATTCATCGCTCCCGGCTTTGGTAAATCACTCAAGCCACTATCGGAAGACGCGGATGAAGACATAACGCGCACATCCTGCAATGATCGCCCGTCCCCGGACATAATTAAATCAACTGTGTGACTCTTCCAGTCAACAGCAATAACGCGCCCAAACTCAATCATCGCAGCCCCCCTCTATCCCACTCTTTCAAATACGGGCTGCCGCTGTTGCTTGCGCGGTCAATGAAGCCCGTTCCCCGTTCATAGTTGATCGTGGTAAAAAATCCTTGAAACGGCACGTAGTCATGGTCAACACTAACTACATAGAATCGGCTTTCATTAACACCACCACGCTTAGATGTGACGAATCTGCCGGCCTTAATTTTCTCGTTGCCAAGCAAGCGCATCGTGCCCGACTCGAACACCACATTATCTTTATTGAAGTCGGCTAAAAGATTGCGCCGCTTTTTTGCCCACTCGATTGGGTTCATTTTGTTTTTTGTGATAACTTCCTGTGTTCCTGTATTTGAATCGGGAACCTCAGATTCAGAACCCAGCTTGTATTCGATGTGCATCTTTCTGAATCCGTACCGATCCATTGCGCTGTTGGGATATAGCCGCTTGTCTTCGGTCAGTGCTTGCTGTGCTTGCAGCATCATCACTAAGTCATTGGTCAACACCAATTTAGTATTAGCCGACCAATACCAGTTGGCCACTCCTTTATCAGATCGTGTGGAAGTGATGCTTTGAATGTCGTCCCCCGATATTTCGATAGCAGGTTCACTATGTCCAGGTGAAGGCGTAACCACTCCCATGATGGAATTGCCACTCACATCAAGGAACGGCAGCGGGCGCATAATCAATGAAATCTCTTCCTCGTTATCCTCAATAAACATTTCGTTGTACGGGCCAACATCAAACAGCGTGGACATCATGGAGTGCAGTGATATGTCACTAAATGAGTTCATGGTGTACGGCGAGATTGAGCCTTCAATCGTCACGTAAGGCACAAACCCTTTTGCTAAAACAGCGTCACAATTGGCAACATTGATGCGCCATAAAAATGGATTAAGCACCTCTGACACAAGCTCTTTGAAAAAACCTTTCGCAAGCTGTGTATTCATCTTCTTATCTTTGAGGTATTTGTCGAAGAAGCGGAATTCTGTCAGCGTCGATTCACCTGTTGCGGCAACTTGCAGGTAGTAGATGATAAAAATCTGCCAGAGCTTGCCAAGGTCTTGCCCGGTGATGACAACCTTGCGGACAGGCTTGCCATCATTCCCCATTGATTGATCGCGGCGTATCTCTGACACAAGCCCGCGCATGATGATTGGCGGCCTCTTGCTCAACATGGCAGTGGAATTGTGGCAGAACCGAATCTCTACCAAGTCCATCGGCTCAATCAGCGCGTAGAGCGATTCCATGTGCATTGGGTGCATCTGATCGGCAAGGGTGATAGCAAAGCCGCCAGCAGGCTCGCGTACGCTCTTGCTGGTACGCACACCGCCGCTTTCGCCAAGGTACGGAGTAAGGTCTATTCGCTGAACTTTGTATCTTTCAGCTACCTTTGCACCTTTTGTCTTGCCAGCATCATCAAAGCTCATGCCCGTGCGGTTGATCGTCTTGATAAGCGTGACTTCGATTTGTGGGTGATAGACTTTCATGTGTGGCCTTCGGTATTGGGTGGAGCCCTGTTAAATCACGGCTTAATGATGGCGGAACTCAGGGCGAAGCTTGCCGTCCGGGGTGAAGAATGGAGTCGGGTCTATTCCGTTGGCCGGGTTCAGAATGGTCACTAAGCTATTCACATATTTTTGCGGGGTCATTATTCAATCCTCAGTTGTGTTGACGGTGTCGCACGATCTCTCGCGTCCCCTTGCCGCCGTATGGGGTGTTGTCCCATTGGTCGAGACCCCTTGCGGGCACGTAGCGGCTATGGGTCAACTGCTCTCGCCATTTCGTGGTTCTGCTCTTTATTCGGCTTCCGATTCGCTTCAATCAGCAGCGTGCTACAAGCGGCGAGTGCAACCGAATCGCCAGAAAGTGCTTTTGCAAGGAGCTTTTCTGCAATCGTTGCTCCATGCTGATTTAACGCCCTGCGAATCTCGCGATTGACTGTTGCTGTCGATTTGGTTCGACCTATCACACTCATAAACCCTCCGGTGGAACTCCATAGCGCATCGCACGGTCAAGCTTTTCACTGGGTCGCCATGATTGGCTAAGGAGGTAATGCCCCAGCTTCTTACCTGCCGAATGTGTTGCACTGATTGCCTGCATTAACATCGATTCGATCTCGCGGGTTTTGTCCGATAACGCCATAAACTCAGCACCGGCTTGCTCAAGCGCGTGGTTCTTCTCTTCGGCTTGAAGCTCATTCTGTCGGTCATTAACTGTGGCATATATGTCTTGCACGGTGGCATGTGCATCAGTCTGCATGTGTGCCAACAGGTCTGCATCGGCGGTCAATAGAACAAACTCATCTGCCTCTTGCCCGGTCGCGGTACCTGCTACGCGCGCCTGGGTGATCTCACTCAGGCGAGTGCGGATTAGGCTCAGGCGTTCGGTGATGCTGCTCAGTTTTTCATTTCCCTCGCGCAAGGCTTCTTTGGCCTCTGCGAAAAGTCGGTTTGCTGTTGCCAGTGTTTCTGCGCTCATGCTTGGTACTCCTTTGTGAAGTTGTTGAATGGGGTTAGAAGCTGGTTTAGGCGGGCTTTGTCGCCCTTGCGGATGACATCGGCAAGGTGGGTGTCAAGCAGCGTGGACACTTCGCCGATTCGGTTAAATGCTTCCAGTTGATCGCGTTCGTGGTCGGCGATTTCATCGCGGATGGCCGCTTGCTCGGCACGGAGCTTGGCGGCGTCCTCTCCGCTTAGTATCGCGGCCTCAATGCGTTGCTGTGCTTCGTGGTAGGCGTTGCGTAGCCCTAGGATGACTTGGTTAGCCTCACCAATGAGCCGGTGCGCATCGTTCGTCACCTCGGCGGGTGTTTGGATGGATTCACGGTTGCCGCTGCGTGTCGAAATGAACGGCAGCCCGTCAATGATTTTCAGTTTCATTGTCATTTCCCCTTGGAAGATGTTTGCTTTTGGGTTGGTAGGAAAAACAGAACTTTTGCCCCGGCTGGTATCTGGAGGGGCTTGGTCGGCACGAACCCGCGCCGCTTCATGTCGGCCACGACGGAAGGGTGATAAACATTCAGCTTATTATTCTGTTTCATGGCATTGATGGGGTTATTTGTGTGGGTTTAACTGTATTGTCACGACTAGCCGCCCGCGTCGTGATGTCACAATAAATCCATGAAAAAACCATCACTGATTGTTGATATTGGCCCGCTGTCTTGCTGCGGTACTGACCTCGTTCTGGAATTCATGAGCAAGGCATTGCATGACGATGAACACGACATTTGGCGACCGCACGAGTCGCCGCATATCCGCGACCTCATCGAGACATGGACGAAAAACGGGATTGATCGGCTGGGGAATATCCGAGATGAGTTTATGAGGCGGGTAGGTGTGACGCTGCGTAATCCGCCAACAGAGCCCGTGCCAAAGCCCAAACTGTACGCCGGGCGCTGGAATAGCGAAGAGATAGAGTCGGTAAGGCTGTACCTCGAATCACTCCCCGAGGAAGCATTTGCGCTGGACGACTGGATGATGATGGTGGATTACCTCGTTCAGAAATACCTTCCCCTTGATGTGATGATGGATGAATCTAAGTTGCAGGTAATGCGCGCCTCCATGATGGGCAGGGTTCAGGCGCACATGCCGGACATGTCGGCCAAAGATGCTATCAAGGTCGCCATGGAGTTCCCGCTCAGCATTGTTGCGCTTGAATGGGAGTTCGGCATGACCGCTGCGCAAAGGGCTGCTATCGAGTTCGGGCAGGCGCGTTGCTGCCAGTACGTCACCAACGTTACCGAGTCGGTGCGCGACCAGATGAAGCACACCGTCTTGAACTGGCAGCAAGACAAGTACAGCGGATCTCCTTCGCTGATCGCAAAGCGTGATTTGCAGGGCAAGCTGCTTGACGATTTCGCGGTGCTGAATCGGGACTGGCGGCGTATTGCCCTAACGGAAACCGCAAACAGCAGCATGAACGGCTTTCTTTCTTCACTGCCGGTGGGTGCGAAGGTCAAGCGTCAAGAGATGTACGGCGGCGCGTGCTCGTTCTGTCGAAGCATTGATGGGCGCGTGTTTACTGTGGTGGCCGCAGACGCGCAAGAGAAAAACGGCGAAACAGAGATTTGGACGGAGAAAGACAATTCCGGTCGCTCAGCCTCGCCACGGAAGAGATCGCCAGACGGCGGGGGGCTCGTTGTTCGGGAGGCGAATGAAATGTATTGGGTGCCCGCCGGCCCTGTTCACCCTCATTGCCGGGGGCGTTGGTCGCTAGTGAAAGCGGCCATTCCCGCCGATGACCCGAGGTTCGCCGCGTATCTGGATAAAAAGTATGGGGCGGAATTGCTGACAAAATCGGACAGTACCGACAGCGACCCCACACCAGCTCAAGCCGAAGCTGGCAACTACAAGAAACGCAAGATGTCATGGCGCGGCCTGACGATCTCAATCGAGAATGAACCAGGTTCAATTCGTCGCGGCACCAAGCCGGATGGTTCCGAGTGGCAAACCAAAATGACGCACGCCTATGGCTATGTGAATAGAACGCTGGGCGTGGATGGGGATCATATTGACGTGTTTATCGGGCGGCAGCTTGACGCGCCGATGGTCTATGTCGTTCACCAGCGCAAGGTTGGCCGGTGGGATGAGTACGACGAAGACAAGTGTTTTATTGGATTCCTGACGCAAGAAGCTGCAAAGGACGCCTTTCTGGCGAATTACGACGACCCGCGCTTCCTTGGCTCGATCACCGCCATGCCGGTGGATGAGTTTGTCGAAAAGGCGAGGGAGGCCAACGGGCGGATGGTTAAGGCGCTTGCACTGTAGGTTTCCTCAGTTTGTGGAAACCTCATTTCATGGGTGTGCGATAATGCGCGCGTCCCCGCTACCGTTTCGCACGTTGTGAAGGAGGGAGCGAGCAATCGCCGAGGCATCTTTCGTAGCGGGGTACATCCTTACAAAGCTATATCCCAACAAAAGAAAAGCCCCTGACAAAAAGCATCAGGGGTTTGGGCTTTCTCTAATTTTGACTGCATGGCATTGTTGCCTGCCCACCGGCAGATTTGCGCGCCTCCATCCAGTCCTCCACCTCCTGCAAGTCCCATGCAACCATGCGCGCGGTGATGGTGAAGCGCTTGGGGAATTCGCCGCGCTTCTCCATGTTGTAGATCGTCCGGTCGCACAATGGAATGATCTTGCGCAATTGCTTGCGGTTAATCAGCACCCTGCCGGGCTTTCTCATTTCGCTGGGGGTCAATTCCCTACTGGGTAAGTTTTGTATGCTCATCTTCTTCATTGGCGAATTCAAGCGCTTTATCTGCCAAGCATGAAAGAACACGCCTTATCGCATTAAGTTCATCGCTGCTTTCAACGCACCACTGCAAGTGGTCGATGCTGTCACCGCCTACTGCGCTATCTTTGTTCAAAATAGCGGACACCTTGATATTGCGTGTCATTGCACTCGCTGACATCGCCAATGCGCGCAGATCATAAAAATGACCAAGGGTGTCGGCTGGGGTTGATGCGCTCCCTTCTAATTCTGGCTCATACAATTGCCTTGCCATGCCATGAGCTTTGTCTAAAAGTGCGGACATAGTGACGTTTACGGGCAGAATTCCCGTGTCCATATCAACCTGATTTCCGAAGTTGATTTTCGGCATCAGTGTTTTCATGGCTTGCAGGGCGTCCAGTAACTCCCCCAAGTCGATCTCTATTTTTGGAGTGTTCATGCTGCACCTCCTTGCACTGCAAAAACAAAATTGTCGAACAAGATAGTTTCGGCTTTTGCGGCTTCAATCAAAAACTCCATGCCGTCAAAATCAATGTTGTTGTAGTGTGAGATTTCGCGTTCTGCAAGATCGAAAAAGCGTTGCATGTTCTCGCAATGCTTGCGCGTGCGCTCAAGTAGTTCGGTTTGTGTAACTGGGGTTACGGGTTGCGCAGTTTTTTGGTTATTCATGATGCGCCTCGACTTTCGTTTGGACGTTTTGAAGTGCTGTCCTGCATGTGTCAAGTACAAGGGACAATCCCCAAGCTTGATAAATAATTGCGGCTCCCTCTTCGTCCGTTGCTCTGACAGTAATTTCAGATAGGAACTCCAATACCGCGCCGACTCTTATTAACGTGTCTTCCGGGTTATTATCGGTTATCAGTGGATTGTAAAAATCTAGACCAAGTTTTCTTGGTGGGGTTGCATATTGCGCAGGCGCGCGGGTGGTAGAATCGCTCTTAGCCATGATGAAAGCTCCTTTTTCGTTGTGGTTAGGCGGTTTGGGTGGCTCAAACACCCTTGCCGCCGCTTTTGCCTGAGTCCGTCAGGCGGCGGTGACACTTCTTTCAATAGATTCTGCTATCAAAGCATTCAGGCTCTTGCCGCGTGTTTCTGCGAGCATGGCCGCACGGGCATGTAGCTCCGGTTCCAAACGCAAGTGCAATTTCCCAGAGTAGGGCTTGTTTGGCTCTTTCCCCAGCTTTTTGCAGGTCTCCAAGTAATCATCCACGGCTTCCTCGAAGGCGGCGCGCAACTTAGCCACACTATCACCGTGAAAGCCGATTACATCGCGAATGCCTGCGATATGGCCGATAAATAGCTCATCCTCTTCGGAATATTCGACGCGGGCCGCAAAGCCTTTATGTTCCATCGTGTTCACGCTCATGGTCTTACTCCTAAAGTTTCAAGATAATGCCGCGCGTCCCTTACTTGGTATGGCTTGGCTTCCTTTGCTGGGTGTGGCCTGTGAAAAGCGGCAACAACACCATCTTTCTCAAAGCGTACCCGTGAACCATTGCCCTCGATCACGCGGCAACCAACAGCTACCAGCAACGCTTCGATGCGCCGCCATTCAAGCGATGCCGAAACGGGTTCGGCAAATACGGCGGTTAGTGTTTTGCGATGCGTAGCGTTCATGCTGCGTATGGTATCAAAAAACAATACCAAGTCAAGCGAAATAATAAAGGGTATGATTTTCACAGTGAGGTGAATAAATGACTGACTCAAACAAAATGATTCCTGCTCCGCTTTCGTCGGATCAACTCCCATCGTGGTTTCGTGGAGATCCCGCCGAAGGTGATGAGAATGGCCCGTTCCTTGTCAAAAACAAGAGCGGCGATGTTCTTGATAGACGTAACTACGGCGGGTGGAAAGCGCCTGAATATGGTGACGGCTATTATGACTCGCGCAGCGATTATGACTTTTCCCCTGAGTACCTAGCGCAGCAAGAAGCACTTCATCAGGCCATGAGTGAATCAACGCCCGACTTCATCAAGCAGGCCATCGCAGAGCGCGAACAGCAACTACAAGCCGAACGGAAAAGCTGCGGCTGATTTTTCAGCAGTGGCTTTTATTGATGGGCCGAACAATTCAAAGCGCGAAATAAGTCCGATAAATCCGAACTGCCGGAATCGGTTAAGTCGTTGATGCAATTTTCTAATCATGGTTTTTTGTGGGTGAGTTGGTGCGCGATAAATCCGAATCACGAAAGCTGGGCGGAAAAATCCGCCGATCTCGTCAACTCCCTCGGTGGCTTTGCCAGTCGAACGGAACGAACTGCCCGCCATCCTCCCGTAGTCGGTCATAAATGCGCTCACCCAAGAATGCTTTAATTTCTGGTGCGGTCAGGTTCGACAGCAACAACGTTGGGCGGAGCTTCTCGTAGCGCTCGTTCAGAATGTCAAACATTAGATTCTTCTCGAAGTCGCTGCCAAACTGAACCCCAATCTCGTCAATGATGAGCAAGTCAGGGTAGGTGAGCATGTTAATCACATCGCCTTCAGATTCTTCGGAATTTTTTCGGAAGGTGTCTTTTACCCGGCGCACCATGCGTTGTACGGTTGTGAACATGGCACACCTTCCACATTTCATGATCTGCAATGCAACTCCCACTGCGAGGTGGGTTTTTCCAGTGCCTGGCTTACCGCAAAATATTGCGCTCCTGCCTGATTTAAGCGATTCATCGAATTGATCGGCGTAGCTTGTGGCGAATGCTAGAGCGCGTTTTTGTCCTTCACTTGTCGCGCTGTATGAGTCTAGGGTGCGATTTTGGAAGCGGTCAGGTATGCCAGCTTCACCTAAACGTTTTTGCCAAGCACGGTGCCGTTCCTGCGCGGCCTTTTCGGCTTCTTCATTCCGACGTTTATCGGCTTGCTCCGCAGCGCACTTGGGGCAAGTAGACCACACAGTTTTGTAGAGGTTACGGCTACTGTAGTTTCCGTGCTTCTCGCAATTTTCACTCTTCAATTCATTGCTAATGGCAGTCAATGCCGAAATAGGTTTCATCGTGGTTTCAGTTGTGTTCATAGCGCGGTTACTCCTGATCCATAGTCTTTCTCAGCGAAGTTTTCCGAGCGCGGCAACTTAACGCGAGTCGCTGGTGATGATGTTGCATGGTTGCGGTCGTGCATTGCTGATTGCAACAGCGCTTTATCCCATTCGGGTTGTGTGCGCAGGGTGTGTGGCTGCGTCCGCCAGTAAGCGATGAATTCACCCAGCTTGCCATCGGGCACCGTAACCATTGCCATTTTTGCCAACGTAGGAAATTCTTCTGACGGTTTCCAGTTGATGTTCATCGCAAACTTTTCGTGGGCGCGTGTATCTTCTGGTCTGTTGCTTTTACTGGTCTGTTCTATTGTCTGTTCTATGCCCCTAGCGGATTCCGCAACTGTTGGGGTAGTGGATTCCGCAACTATTCGACCGTTTTGGGTAGTGGATTCCGCAACGGTAGTGGATTCCGCAACGGTAGCGGAATTCGCAACTGTTTGAATATTTGGCACGGTGATTTTGTAGCGCGTAGCCCGCGACTTTCCGCCGGTACCTTCCTTGCTCAGCCAGCCAAGGTCGCACAGCTCAGTAGTTACCCGGCTTATGTTGGATAAGTGCATCCCTCCGATGCGCTCTGCAAGCGCTTTGCGGGACGGCCAAACGGTGTCGTTGTTTTTTGCACGGAACGATAAGAGACCTATCAGCACTCGCATGTGCCATTGCGTCAATCGCCTGTCCGCAAGCATCTCTATCGGCACAATTGAAAATATTTCAGTCATGCGGGCCGCCAATCAGGATGAACTTTCCGATGCGCGGGTGAATGACGCCGGCATCATCAATCTGATTCACGCGCCTAGTGAGTATTTTCAAACCCTGTGCGCGCAGCTCTTGAATGCGACCGCTCGGATGGTAGATCGCCAGAAACCTGCGGGCATCGAAACTGGTAATAGGGGCGACCTTCAGCGCGGCAGTTAGTCTTGCGCGCTGTGTGGCAACATCGTTACCTGACACTGTGCGTAACAGCGTGGCATAATGAGTCCGCTTCGCTTGACTAGCCGCCGGATTGGTTTCCACGCCCCCGGCGGCTTTTCTTTTTCGCTTGGTCATGATCGCCTCACTTTCCGCTCAGGACGCATTCAAGTTGCCATTTCCCGTTCACTATCACCGCATCTTCAAATGCGATTACGGCCATAGCAAGACGATCAAGAGCAACTTGCGAGGGCATCGAACCTATTACGCCGGAAACATTGGCGGCGGCATCATGTAGCTCTTCAACGCGCTTGTTGATCGGGGTTTTGGCTTGGTGGCTCATTTCGCACCGCCTTCCAGCAACGCACGTATTTGAGCAACAGGCCACGCAAGGCGGCCATTGATTCGGATGGGGAGTGGCACCCCTGAAGGCTCTGTCGAAGCCCAGCTTCTTAGGGTCTGTGGTTTTCGATTCAGATAGTAAGCGGCCTCTTCAGTGGTTACTGTTGAGCGCGTTACTTGTTCAAGTGGCGGCGGGAAGTTTGCCGAATTTGTTTGTTGATTGACTGCGGTTTGCATGATTCGCCCTCGTTTTTTGTTGAGGCGCGTATTCAATGCCAGAAAAACTCCCCGCGTTGCTAGGTTTTCCTTGTTTTAGGAAATTTTAGGATGAGGATTTATTAAGCTTATTGGCCGCCGTAATCCAAGCCTCGAAGGTCTTGTCGGAGGGATTTTTCATGGATCTTTTGAGCGAAATGTCGTTATTAAATTTTTCAAATGGGCTATCAAGGTTATCAAGGCTATCAAGGCTATCAAGGCACAGCTTTTTAATTGCTTTCGCTGTTGCTTTTGGATTGTTAGTTTTCAGTTTGGCAAGATAGGTGATGTGAGATTCATTTTTTTTAGGTTTTGTGACGGCCTTCGCTGAGTCGGCTGTTTTCCTCTCGATAATAGCTTGCAGATCGTCAATACTGAAAAGCCAATCTTTCGATGGCACTTTGGCAGAATCAATCAGTCCTCGAACAACGTAATCTTTCTTGATAAGCCCTCCCCATATTTCCTCTGTAGGTAACTGGTGGCCCTTTACTCTGACTCTGTCTTTGTGGACAAACTGCATTCCGTTCACTACGAGCACGGTGACTAGCGTGGCTGATAGCGTTTCTTTGTTTTTTGGCGGCACAAGGCTTTTTACCACGCCATCAATTGGAACATCGAGTTTGATTTCCTCAATGGAGCCGTCTGGGCTTTGAATGGTTACATTGAACAGGTCGTCATTGATCTCGAAGCAGACGGGCAGTTGCTCCCTCTTTGCTAAATCCAAAATTTGGCGGCTGGAAGTTTTGCTCCCGTAGATGTCTGTTAGATAAGTCGCCGCTTCATCTGCCGTGTAAAAACTATTCATCATGCCACCTCTCGTAAGCCGGCTTTGGCCGGCACAAATTTAATCCCGGCCTCGTTCAATATCCACGCTTCGATTTTGACGTGCCACATACGCAACAGGTCAAGCGGGCGGCGGATATAGTTTTGCTCACGCACTCCTTGGGGTTTGTGCCCTTGTATCTGCGCACCAATACCGGCGGGCATCTCTATCCACTCACACAATGAAGCAAACGAACGGCGCAGGCCGTGCAAGGTCACATCTAGGCCAGCAACAGCGCAGGCCGTATCGTGGGCAATGCGTGGTTCTACCAAGTGGCCGGATGCGCTTGTAGTGCTTGAGAATATCCACTCGTTACGGCGCGGCAGGGCGTTCAATAATTGCGACACATAGGGCGTTAGTGGAATAACACGCAAGCCTTCAACTTTGTCGTGAATTGTTATTTTGTTCCACTGAAAATCCACATCTTGCCAGCGCAGCGTTATCAACTCATTCGGCCTTGGTCCCACAAGTAACATTGCTTGAAGATAAACGGCTATGCAGGGGTTCCCGATCTGCTTCACGGCGGTGAACCATGCGGATAATTGCTCACGCTGTAACGCATCATTTTTCGGTTTGGCTTTGTTTATGTGCTTTTTCACTTCCTTGGCTTGGGCGGCGTTGCTAGTGATGATTGTTTTATAGGTAGGATGCGCAGCGCACCAATTCAGGAAAGTGGAAAACAGGGTGCGGGCGTTGCGGGTGCGGGCGGGGCGTTTAACACTTTCCACCTTCGCCCACTCTGACAGTAGTTCGGGTGTTATGTCCACAAGGCGCACCGTTGCTAGTGAAGCAAGTGCACCAGGTTCAGTTAGCTTCTTTCCACGCTTGCACTTATCGCCACCGGCCTGCATTGCTTTTTCATGGTCCAGTAGGTGAAGCGCACCCCATGCGGATTTTGTTGCTTTCACATATTCGCCCCATGCCTTGCCCACAGTCACCGTTTCGCGTGCTTCCTTGGCACTCAAGGCGGCGGCCTTGGCTTCCTTGGTGGCGATTGCATCGGCTAACACTTGGCGCGGGTCTATGCCTTGGTCGGTCATCGCTTTAAGGCGGGTGGCTTCACCCTGTGCCTTGCCAATACCCCAAGTGCGAGGGTCGCCGATAGTCATGCGGATTGTTTTCCCGTTTAGGCGAGTTTCAAATATGAAGGCTTTGGAACCGGCAGAGGTCACGC
Organism: Gallionellaceae bacterium; assembly: GCA_019753125.1. Classification (GTDB taxonomy): domain Bacteria; phylum Pseudomonadota; class Gammaproteobacteria; order Burkholderiales; family Gallionellaceae; genus Gallionella. The sequence goes on from JAIELH010000046.1 coordinate 17,903, forward strand.
GCAAACCTAATCCGGGCGTTTTTCCGTCCCAGTAGATGCTTTGCTTTTTGCCAGCTTCGCACTTAAATCCTGCAACCCGTTCAGCCGTGAAATTTTCCCGTTTCATATCACCCGCCTTTCCGTGTAGGCACTGTGTAGGCAAATTATAGCAATATAGCGGAATACTTATCAACACAAATAAAACAGCTAATATCAGTAATGGCGGGGTTTTGGCATGTTTTTGCTAATTTATGGAATGGTAATCAACACTGGAAAATAGGCTTTTTAGGGTACTCATAATCCTTTGGTCGCTGGTTCGAGTCCAGCACGACCCACCAAATAAACAAAGGCTCGCAGCGCTGCGAGCCTTTGTTTTTGAGTGGGTAGGCAACCATTCATCTAGAAGGATCACCCATTTGTCACATATGAATTGACTATATCGGAGCAGTCCAATAATCTGAACTTGCTATATGAACTTATTGAAAGGTGTATCGTTTTAGTTATGCTGGCTTAAGCGGTTTTTTTTGAGGTACAGCACTCTGCTGCCTTGATTTAAGCTTACTGAAAGGTTTGCCATGTATGCCAGATTGATCGCAGTTTTAGTATCCATCCTGATAATGGGCTGCGCTACGGGTCAAAAACCAAGTAGCCCCGAATATAATTTCAGTGCCGCTTTTTTAACCGTTGATTTGAACAGCGACGCTCGCCAGATTATCGGCAGCATACCGGCGGAGTCAGCGATGGAGTCCTTTGAAACAACCGATCCGCAAGGGCGGGTAATTTCTTACGTCGCATTCACCGATACAGACATAGGCGCATTGGTGTTTGTGGATCAGAAGCTCCATGGCACGCTTTCTCATCACGATGCACAGGCCTTCTACACCTGTCGCGGGCATGTGACGACCACTACCAGTCACTGGGGGCGCGAAGCGATGGACTGGGCGGCCAGCCTCGTTGCCGGCAGCAAACCCGCGACTGCGGTAAAACTGGAGTTTTCCGGCAAATCAACAGCGCAAAGCATCAAAGAAGTTGCGGAAAGCCCTTTTCTCAAAAAGCTGAGGTCCTTATTCGGCATGGGATCAAATCCGATCAGCATTTTCAGCTCACTGAGTTCGGCACAGAGCGATATGGCGATGAGCAACCAGTTTGACAGGATTAATGCAGGTCTGGATCTCATCAGGCCCGGCATGAGTGAATCCAGCGTGGCCGAAGTTGCGCAACCGGAAGATGTATCCTTCGTCAGCGATGGGACAGTGATGGCTTATCCAAGCCACCTGGTCGAATATTACACCACAGGCGGCGAAGTCAAAGTAATTCAGCGCCCTTCATTCTACTTTTTGTTCAGGACCCATGCCGCGTTGTTTTATGCGCCCGGTGTCCAATGGCCGCTATGCACGCCCGCCCGCTGGAAGGAAGCCTTGCCGGAAAAGCCTTAATCGTGTTTTGATTATGCAACCTCTATAAGGCCATTCCCTGATCGCGCAGGTATTCTTCGTAATTGCCGTGATAATCGGTGACGCCCTTCGCGGAAATTTCGATGATGCGCGTCGCCAGCGAGGAGACGAACTCGCGATCATGGCTGACGAATATCAGTGTGCCCTTGTACTGTTCCAGCGCGGTATTCAGCGACTCGATCGACTCCATGTCCATATGGTTGGTTGGCTCGTCCATCAGCAATACGTTGGGGCGTTGCAGCATCAGTTTGCCGAACAACATGCGCCCCTTCTCGCCGCCGGATAGCACTTTCACGCGCTTCTTCGCGTCGTCGCCCGAGAACAGTAGGCGGCCCAGCGTGCCGCGCACCACCTGATCGTCGTCGCTTGGGCCGCGCCAGTAAGTCATCCAGTCCATCATCAGCTTGTCCTCGGCGAATTCGTGCGCGTGGTCCTGCGCGTAGTAGCCGAGCTTGGCTTTGTCCGTCCATTTGATCGTACCGGTATCCGGCTGAAGGTCGCCAGCCAGGCAGCGCAACAGCGTGGTCTTGCCGATGCCGTTCGGGCCGATGATCGCGACCTTTTCGCCCGCATCGATACGGAAGTTGACGTTGGAGAACAGCACCCTGTCGAAGCCCTTCGCCATGTGCTGCACCTCCACCGCGGTGCGGTGCAGCTTGTCGCGCTCGTCGTATTCGAAACGGATGAACGGGTACTGGCGGCTGGATGGCTTGATGTCCTCGATTTTGATCTTGTCGATCTGGCGCGCGCGCGAGGTGGCCTGCCTGGCTTTGGACGCATTCGCCGAGAAGCGCGCGACAAACGCCTTCAGTTCGGCCACTTTTTCTTTGGCCCTGGCATTATCCGCAGCCTGCTGTTCGCGCGCCTGGGTCGAGGCCAGCATGTAATCGTCATAATTGCCCGGATAGGTGGTGATCTTGCCGTAGTCCAGGTCGGCCATATGGGTGCATACGCTGTTCAGGAAGTGGCGGTCATGCGAGATGATGACCATCGTGCAATTGCGCGCATTGAGGATGTCTTCCAGCCAGCGGATCGTGTTGATGTCGAGATTGTTGGTCGGTTCGTCGAGCAGCAGGATGTCCGGATTGGAAAACAGCGCTTGCGCCAGCAGCACGCGCAACTTGAAGCCCGGCGCCACTTCGCGCATCGGCCCGTTGTGCAGTTCGATCGCAATGCCTACGCCGAGCAGCAACTCTCCGGCGCGCGGTTCGGCGGTGTAGCCGTCGTATTCGGCGAATGCGGCTTCCAGGTCGGCGGCGCGCATATAATCTTCTTCGGTCGCATCCGGGTTGGCATAGATCGCGTCGCGTTCACTCATCGCCGCCCACATCTCGGCATGCCCCATCATCACCACATCCAGCACGCGCATGTCTTCGTAGGCGAACTGGTCCTGGCGCAACTTGCCGAGCCGTTCATCCTTGTCCAGCATCACATTACCGGAAGAAGGCTCGAGGTCGCCGCCGAGGATCTTCATGAACGTGGACTTGCCGCAGCCGTTCGCGCCGATCAGGCCGTAACGGTTGCCGTCGCCGAATTTGACGGAGACGTTTTCAAACAGGGGCTTCGCCCCGAACTGCATCGTGATATTGGCTGTGGAAAGCATGTGAGGACTCGATATGGAAAAATTTTAGTTCCAGCTAACCTGAAGGTTACCCTACTCTGAAACTTCGTTTTGGGGCGCGATTTTAACACCACGCGGCATATCTACCGCACTTACTCGCAAGGCAGCCCGCATAAGGCAGGCTGTAAGGTGAAAAAGTGCAGTGCTCGCTGAATTCTCAAAAATGGCGGATAACGCTGCGCTCATCCGCCCTACCGCTGCTAAAATGCACCGAGTTAATTACCCGCAAACATTATGGTTCCCCATCTCACCACCGCGTTGACCGGCCCGCTGCTCGATCTGGAACGGCATTTTCTCGATGCGCAGCCGACTATCGAACATTGGTTTCGCACGCAATGGCTGGAGCATTCCCCACCGTTCTATGCTTCGGTGGATTTGCGCAACAGCGGCTTCAAACTGGCACCGGTGGATACCAACCTGTTTCCGGGCGGCTTCAATAATCTCAACGCGGATTTTTTGCCGTTGTGCGTGCAGGCGATGCAGGGAGCGGTCGAGAAAGTTTGCCCGGAAGCGCGCGGCGTGCTGCTGATACCGGAAAACCATACGCGCAACCAGTTTTACCTGCAAAATGTCGCGCAGATCGTGACCATCTTGAAGCAGGCCGGAGTACGTGTGCGTATCGGCAGCCTGCTGGCGGAGATCACTCAGCCCACTGCGATTCAATTGTCCGACGGCGGCACGCTGACGCTGGAGCCGCTGGTGCGGCGCGGCAGGCGGCTTGGCTTCGCTGATTTTGACCCGTGCGTGGTGTTGCTCAACAACGATTTATCCGGCGGCGTGCCGGATATCCTGCAAGGCCTGGATCAGGCGGTCTTGCCGCCGCTCTCGGCAGGCTGGCATGCACGGCGCAAGTCGCAGCATTTCGCCGCCTATGACCGCGTGGCCGGCGATTTTGCGAAGTTGCTCGGCATCGATCCGTGGCTGGTCAATCCTTATTTCGCCACCTGCGGCTGCGTCAATTTTCAGGAGCGCCTCGGTGAGGAATGCCTCGCTGCCAAGGTGGACGAGGTGTTGCAGAAGATGCGTGCCAAGTATGCCGAGTATGGCGTGAAGCACGAACCGTTCGTCATCGTCAAAGCCGATGCGGGAACATACGGCATGGGCATCATGACGGTCAAGGATGCCAGCGAGATCACCGGACTGAACCGCAAGCAACGCAACAAGATGGCGGTGGTCAAGGAAGGTTTGCAGGTGCATGACGTGCTGGTGCAGGAGGGCGTGTACACTTTCGAGCATATCAACGACGCGGTGGCAGAACCGGTGGTGTACATGATCGATCGCTACGTGGTCGGCGGCTTCTACCGCGTGCATACCGAGCGCGGGGTAGATGAGAACCTGAATGCGCCCGGCATGCGATTCGAGCCGCTGGCGTTCGAATCCTGCTGTTCGTTGCCCAACCCGGACTGCGCGCCGGACGATACGCCGAACCGCTTCTATGCTTATGGTGTCGTCGCGCGGCTGGCGTTGCTGGCGGCGGCGCTGGAGATCAGATGACAGAGGACGGACGACAGAGGACAGAAGTGTTGTCGCGGCTACGCCGCGCCTTTAATAAATGCACCGCGCAGCGGACAAAAGCCTGTCCTCTGTCGTCCGTCCTCTGTCTTCTGATCCCCGTCCTCTGTCTTCTGGGATGCGCCAAAGAACTGCTGTATCAGGAGCAGAGCTATGTGTTCGGCACGCTGGTGGATGTCACCGTGTATGGCGAAGATGAGACGCGTGCGCGGCAGGCGGTGAACGATGTGATGCATGAGTTCCGGCGCCTGCATAACATGCTGCACGCCTGGCAACCGAGCGAATTGAGCGAATTGAATGCAGCGTGCGCCAACGGGGAGAGCAAGGCAGTTTCACCGGAGCTTGCGGCGCTGCTGCAGGATGCGGCGCAACTTTCCGCACAGTCTGGCGGGCTGTTCAATCCCGCCATCGGCGGGTTGATCAAACTGTGGGGTTTTCATGCGGACGAATACAAACCGGTGCAGCCGGAGCAAAAGCAGATTGCGCAATGGGTCGCGGCAAATCCGCAGATGAACGACATTACGCTTTCGCCCGGCACGTCTGATGTAACGGCTGATATGGCTGCTGCCGCAGGCGCAAAAAAGATGATCGCCTCATGCCGCAATTCCGCCGTGCAGCTTGATCTGGGCGGCTATGCCAAAGGCTATGCGCTGGATCGCGCCGTCAGCCTGTTGCGCGAGCGGGGCATCCATAACGCGCTGGTCAACATCGGCGGCAACATCATCGCGCTCGGGCAGCACGGCAAACGGGCGTGGCGGGTCGGTATCCAGCACCCGCGCAAATCCGGCGCGCTGGCGATGCTGGAGCTGCGCGACGGCGAGGCGATCGGCACGTCCGGCGATTACCAGCGTTACTTCATGCTGGGCAACGTCCGCTACTGCCACCTGATCGACCCCCGTTCCGGGTATCCGATGCAGGGCGTGCAGGCGGTGACGATATTGACGCGTGGCGCGCATGCCGGAACATTGTCCGATGCCGCTTCCAAGCCATTGTTCATCGCCGGAGCGGGCGGCTGGCGCGCTGCGGCTGCGCAAATGAATTTGCCTGAGGCGATGCTGGTGGATGCGCAAGGCAACATCCATCTCACAACCGGATTGCAGAAACGGCTAGAATTCACCGACAAAAGTATAACGCCATTGGTGGAATGATAATTTTAAAGAGTTGAGGGGAGCTGGAATGGTCGGGATTTTGGTGGTGGCGCACAACGCACTCGGCGAAAGCCTGATTGATTGCGTGAAGCATGTGCTGGGCGAGATACCGCACAATCTCAAGGTGTTGTCGGTTTATGCCGGGGATGACCCGCAGCAGAAATTATGCGAGGGGCAGGCGCTTATCAAGCAACTGGATTCAGGCGGCGGCGTGCTGGTGCTGGCGGATATTTTTGGCGCCACGCCGAGCAATATCGCGCGGCAATTGTGCAACGCCGAGCGCGTCATGGGCGTGGCTGGCGTGAACCTGCCGATGCTGTTGCGCGTGGTCTGTTACCCGAACAAAACCATGCCGGAACTGGCAAAAGTCGCCGTCGAGGGCGGCCGCGAATGTATCGTTTACATCGAACAGGATCATTAAATGCTGCAACAGGAAGCGCTCATCATCAACAAGCTTGGGTTGCACGCGCGCGCCTCGGCCAAACTCACGCAACTGGCTTCGGGTTTCAAGTGTGAGGTGATGCTGTCGCGCAACAACCGCCGCGTGAATGCCAAAAGCATCATGGGCGTGATGATGCTGGCCGCTGCCAAGGGCACAACCATCACGATCGAAACTGATGGCGCTGATGAGGCCGGGGCGATGCAGGCTATTTTGCATCTGATCAACAATTATTTCGGGGAAGGCGAATAGTCTTATGAAGACACCTCGAGAAACCGTAGCGAGCAGCTTGAGTGCAAGGCGCGCGGAGCTCTGCATGGCCATTCGACTAAGCTGGCAAAAGCGCCAGCAAGTCGCTGGTCAACGGAGCAACGAGAAAACGAGCAAAGCGAGTTTCGGCGGAGACTTACCTTCAGGTTATGTCATAGCCACATACCGTATGGGTAGGCGAGGCGGCGAGTACCGCGCAACGCAGCGAGCGGAAGGGTGGCTGCGCAGCAGCCGGGAACCCGCCGGCCTACTCCTTGCGGGTGAATCGAGCTGCGCAGTAGGTTTATCGAGGTGTCTATGAGCTTTACGTTACACGGCATTGCAGTCTCCAGCGGCATCGCCATCGGCCATGCGCATCTGGTTTCACACACCTCGCTGGAAGTGTCGCATTATGTTTTGCCCAAGCAGTTTATCGATGAGGAAATCGCGCGCTTTGACGCCGCGCTGCAGGCGACGCGCAATGAATTTGCCAATCTGCGCAGCAACCGTCCGACCCACGCAGCCGTTGAATTCGATGCCTTCCTCGAATTGCATCAGATGATTCTGGACGACCCGCTGCTCAGCGTTGCGCCGCGCGAGATGATCGCCAGCGAGCATTGCAACGCCGAATGGGCGCTCAAGATGCAGACCGAGACGCTGGTTGCGCAGTTCGAGGAATTCGAAGACGCTTATCTGCGCGAGCGGCAGATGGATGTGAAGCAGGTCGCCGAGCGTCTGCTCAAGAAGTTGCTCGGGCAGCCGGGGCATCAGCCGCACCCTGCGCGCCAGGATGTCGAGACGATTCTGGTGGCGCACGATCTGAGCCCCGCCGACCTGATCCAGTTCAAGCCCCAGCAATATGCCGCATTTATCACCGATGTGGGCGGCGCGACCTCGCATACCGCAATTGTTGCGCGCAGCCTGAATACGCCGTGCGTGGTGGGGCTGCACCATGCGCGCGAGCTGATTCGCGACGACGATCTGTTGATCCTCGACGGCTTGCAGGGGGTGCTGATTGTCGATCCGGACAAATCCATACTCGCCGAGTACAAGCTGCGCCAGAGCGCATGGGAACTTGAGCGCAAGAAACTCAAACGCTTGCGCACCGCGCGAGCCAGCACGCTGGACGGCAGCGCCATCGAGCTGCACGCCAACATCGAAAAACCGCAGGACATCATCGAGGTAAAAGAGAACGGCGCGACCGGCGTGGGTTTGTTCCGCAGTGAATTCCTGTTTCTCAACCGCGATGAGCTCCCGGACGAAGAAGAACAATTCGAAGCCTATCGCGCGGCGGCCGAAGGCATGGAAGGACAACCCGTCACGATACGCACCTTCGATCTGGGCGCGGACAAGCAAATCAAGGGGGTTGAGCGCGTCGCCAACAACCCTGCACTGGGCCTGCGGGCGATCCGCCTGTGCCTGGCCGAACCGCATCTGTTCCGCACCCAGCTTAGGGCATTATTGCGTGCTAGTCACTACGGCAACATCAAGATACTCATCCCGATGTTGTCCGGTGTGGCCGAACTCAACCAGACACTGCTGTTCATCGCCAACACCAAACAAAGCCTGGATGATGATGGCATTCCCTATAACCGCGGAATAAAAATCGGCGGTATGATCGAAATTCCCGCTGCGGCGCTGGCGATCAATGTGTTTGCCAAGAAACTGGATTTTTTGTCCATCGGCACCAATGACCTGATCCAGTACACGCTGGCGATCGACCGCACCGACGAAGAGGTCGCGCACCTTTACGACCCGCTGCATCCCGCCGTACTGCACCTGCTGGCGCATATCATCGGCACCTGCAACAAAATGGGTGTGCCGGTTTCGGTGTGCGGCGAAATGGCCGGCGAGCTGGCTTATACGCGGCTGCTGCTGGGCATGGGGCTGCGCCAGTTCTCGATGTTCTCGGCGCAGGTGCCGAATGTCAAACAGCGCATACTGACAACCAGCCTGCCGGAGATCGTTACGTTGGCGCAGAAAATATTGCGTGCCGACGATCCGTTCAAGATCCGTGACTTGCTGGACCGGCTGAACGCCTGATTGCAAGCCCAAACGAATACAGCAGCTTGACACATACTGCCAGTTGGGACAAAATCCTGACGTGCGTCAACTTGACGCACGTAATTTGCGCACTTAAATAATGTTATGGGATGTTCAATGGAATCAACCAAGGTTGGCGGTGGGTATGCTTTTTTTATGCAGCGGATGTTGCGCAACAAATTCTTGATGCTGACTGTGGTGCTGGCCGTCAGCGTGGCAGCCTATATTATAGTCGGCCTTATCAAATTACTCGGTTAGCAAATATATTGGTACGGATGCGTTTAAACAATAAAAAATATACTTGAATTATTCAAGAAGCATCTGATCCAGATTTTAAGTGGTTTATGTGTGGAAACTGGAAATTGTTTTATTTTGTGAGTTGTTTGTGTAAATCATCGGTGGTGTCAGCCACCAAACGTTAAGGGAGGAATCAATATGTCGGAGCCAACTACAAGCAGCGAGAAGCGGCATGTCATGCAATTGGTGCTGGATGACAACATGCTTATGCTGTTCTTAGCCATCACAGTACCTACGGTGTTTTATACCCTATGGGGAATCATGGAAGTGATTACCATCCCAATGGCAAAGTAACAGCGCCACGCCTGCTTAATTAAAAAAAGGAGAAATAAAACTATGGGAACCTCATATACTCCCCCAACCAATCCGGATTGGTGGCGTGAGCCGATCGAGCGCACAGAGTTGCTCTGGATCGTGATTTCATTTGCGTGGTGTTTGTTTATGTTTGGCTGGATGATCGCTTGGCACTGGATCGGCAATCAAAACATGAACAATGAAGCCTATAAAACCACAGTAGAGGTCTATACCAAGAAGGTAGATGATCAACTGGCGAAATATACTGTCCGCAAGGATGAGGCCAGCGGCGATGACGTGGTTGCGCCACCTCCCGGCAGCGATGTTTATTTGCTGGGGATGCAGTGGCAATGGCGCCCTATCCTTGAGTTGAAGAAAGGGCAAACATACCGTCTGCACCTGTCTTCCAAGGATGTGGTTCACGGTTTTTCGTTGCAGCCAGAAAATATCAATTTTCAGGCATATCCTGGCTATGAGCAGGTTATCAACATAACGCCCAATAAATCCGGCACTTTCAGCATAGCGTGCGGTGAATACTGTGGCGGTGTCGATGCCATGGGGCACCATACGATGCTGGGCAGAATCTACGTAAAGGAGTAAAAAATAATGGCGACGACAACAATGTCTGAATTTCGCGTCGACCCGGTGTCTGGTCTGAAGATCAACAGGACGGCGAATACCTTGGTAAAGGTGAATGCATTTGCGGCAATAGTATTTTTGCTGGTGGGCGGGCTTTTTGGTATCGGGGTGGCTCTTACCCGCATGCCGGGTGTGCAATTGCTCAAACCGGAATTGTTCTATATGTTCTTGACGGCCCACGGCATCGTTGCATTGATGGTCTGGATCATCTTTTTTGAAATGGCGGTATTGTATTTCCTTGGCGCACACTTGCTGGGTAACCGGTTGGCAACGCCACGTCTGGCATGGACACAGTTCTGGCTGATGATCATCGGCGCTGCGATTACTGCTGTTGCAATATTGCAGGGTAACTCCAGCGTGATGATGACCTCATATGTGCCGCTTCAGGCAGCCCCGCATTTCTACCTGGGCTTGATCCTGTTTGCGGTAGGCGCATTGATCGGCTGTTTTGTGTTTCTTGGCACGCTGGTTGTCGCCAAGGAAGAGAAGACATATACAGGTTCGCTTCCGCTGGTTGTATTCGGCGGCGTGACTGCGACAGTTATTGCCATTTTCACGATCGCTTCCGGCGCATTGATCCTGATCCCGACCTTCCTCTGGTCGTTGGGATTGATCAGCCAAATTGATCCGATGATGTATCGGGTTATCTGGTGGGCGTTTGGTCACTCTTCACAGCAAATCAATGTGGTTACTCACATCTCCATCTGGTATCTGATTGCATCGTTGGTTTTTGGTGCTAAGCCGATGTCTGAAAAAGTAAGCCGCGGCGCATTCTTGCTGTACATCCTGTTCCTGCAACTGGGTTCCGTACACCACCTGTTGGCTGACCCGGGGTTGAGCTCCGCATGGAAGATCTTCAATACCAGCTACATGCTTTATCTGGCAGTGTTGGCTAGTATGATCCATGGCCTGACTGTCCCTGGTTCGATCGAGGTTGCACAGCGCAAGAAAGGCCTCGATACCGGCCTGTTTACTTGGCTCCGCAAGGCGCCTTGGGGTAATCCGGTATTTTCCGGCATGTTCATGTCGCTGATCGGTTTCGGCTTCATCGGTGGTATCACCGGCGTCGTGATGAGTGTGGAACAGATCAACATGATCATCCACAACACCATGTACTTGCCTGGCCACTTCCACGGCACCGTTGTGTCCGGCACCACGATGGCATTTATGGCGGTCACCTACTACCTGATCCCGGTAGTATTCCAACGCAAGATAGCTCTGGGCGCGATTGCAAAATTGCAACCTTATGTCTTCTCGATTGGCGGTGCCATATTCGCTATTTCCCTGATGGGTGCAGGTACATTGGGTGTTCAACGTCGTCACGCTGACATCAGCTTTGCCGGTCAACCTTTGGCATATGAATACCCAGAAATCGCCAAGGGGCTGATGTCCTTTGGTGAAATCGGCGGTATCGTCATGGCGCTTGGCGCGACCATGTTTATCATTGTAGTGCTGGCTTCCATTTTCACCGGCGAACGTATCGCCGAAGATGCCAAGCCATGGCCGAAAGTCGAAGATGCCGACGTTGTGTTCGAAAAAACCGGCAAGAAGCATGTTGGTACGGGCGGCTTTGAAGCACCGGGAACCTTCGTGCTTGCAATGGTCTTGTTTGTAACGCTGGTACTGTATTACTTCATTAACTTCAAGTATCTGTCCTCTGTGTGGTCGATGTCCTAAAGCAGTAAGGTGACGGGAGGGGTGTGTGACACCCCTCCCGTATTTCCGCCATATTTAAGTCTTAAGTCGATTGAAGAGGCTTTTAACCTAAACCTTGCATGTGCTTCTGTGGTAAGTAGCGGTGTCAGGTTTGTGCGGTTTATGTTAGAAGTATTCTGAAATAAAAATTCAAAAAATTAACCAAATTCTCCTCCGCTGATTCGAAGAGAGAAAAATACGGATACAAAATGTTCAGACAATATGTCAATGTCTTCAAGTTGCGCATAGGCATGGTAATAACACTGGCTGCGCTGGGTGGTATGGCAATTACTCCCGGGCAACCGCTACCAGCCTGGAAAACCCTGATGTTATCCTTGTTTGTCATGATGGCCTCCGCAGCTGCCGGCGCATTCAACCAATATTGTGAGCGTGATATTGACGCCAAAATGGCGCGCACAAAGAACCGTCCTTTTGTGAGTGGTTTTTTGCAGCATAGCCGCAAGTGGCTGGTGATAATTGGCGCGCTGCTGCTGGTTGCCGTGGCATCCGCCGCATTTGCGTTCAATGCCATGACGGCATTAAATATTTTTCTCGGCGCATTTACCTATGCAATTGTTTATACGGTATGGCTTAAACGCCGCACTTGGCTGAATATTGTGTTTGGCGGATTGGCAGGGAGCTTTGCGGTGCTTGCCGGTGCGGCAGCAGTAAACCCGTCATTTGGTCCGCTTCCCGGACTGCTCGCCTTTGTGTTGTTTTTGTGGACGCCGCCGCATTTCTGGAGCCTGGCGATTGCGATTAAAGACCAATATGCGGCAGCAGGCGTTCCCATGTTGCCGGTCGTAAAAGGTAACCAGAAAGCTGCACGGATAATTCTGGGACACACCATCCTTCTCGTGACAGTTTCACTTTTGCCGGTGTATTACGGGTTGGGCTGGATTTATTTTGTTGGCGCCTTGTCGGGAGGGATTTATTTCCTGATCAAAAGCGTGCAACTGTTGCGCAACCCCACAAAACAGGCGGCAATGTCAAATTTCTACGCATCATTGGTGCAGCTCAGCTTGCTGTTGTTTGCGTTGATGCTGGAAGTAAATATCTCCATCTAGTTCATCCTGCCCGGCACCGGCTTATCCCAAATCAGCGCCATCGCTTTTGAGCCGCTTCCACAGGGTGGTGCGTGACATTCCCAAACGGCGCGCTGCCTCGGCTTTATTGCCGCCTGCTTCAACCAGCGCACGGTTAATTGCGGCCAATTCATCATCAGGCGAATTGACATTGCGGTATGAGTGCTGTTTTGCGGCAGGCTCTTGCGCGAAGCTGCTGATAACGGGCTGATCAGACAAAGGTGCGCTACGCACCTCAGCCGGCAGATGATGAGGAAGTATCGTCTGCTTGTCGGTGTGCACCAGCGCGTATTCAAGCACATTCGACAATTGCCTGATATTGCCCGGCCAGTCATATGCCTCCAACATGAGCAGGGATTCATGGCTGAGCTGAACATTCTCGCGCCGGTAGCGTTCACACAAGTTTTTCAGCAGCCTGCCGCTGAGCAGCGCAATATCTTCCTTGCGTTCGCGCAACGGAGGAACATGTAGCGGCAAGATGCACAGCCGGTAAAACAAGTCTTCGCGAAATTCCCCACGCTTCACCATCGCGGCAATATCCCGATGAGTTGCAGCGATCACGCGCACATCAACCTTGCGGGCATGATTCTCCCCGAGGCGCACCACCTCGCGTTCTTGCAGCACACGCAGCAGCTTGACCTGAATATTGGGCGAGATTTCTCCTATTTCATCAAGCAGCAATGTGCCGCCATGTGCCGCCTCGAATCGGCCAGGCCGCGCGCTGTCCGCGCCGGTAAAAGCTCCGCGAGCATGCCCGAATAGCTCGGATTCAAGCAGGTGCTCAGGCAGCGCCGCGCAGTGCAGCGGCACATAAGGCCCGCCAGCGCGGTTGGAATTGTCATGCAGCGCCCTGGCTACCAGCTCTTTCCCTGTTCCGCTTTCCCCGGTAACCAATACGGTGGCATCGCTTGCCGCAAGGCGCAGGATTTTGTCGTACAACTCCTGCATTACAGGGCTGTGCCCGACCAGACTACCCATCTGCAAACGTTCCTTGATGCCTTGTTCCAACTGAACTTCATGCGACACATTGCGCAGAATGATTGCGTAATACGCTTGCGAATTGGCGACGGCAGGTAAAATTGTGGCCCACTTACGCACAAACAACGGCGGCCCGTCGGCTTGCTTGAGGGTAATATCCTCAACCACCCGGTCCATGCCTTTCTTTGGCGCCAGATTACAGCGCGCGTTATTTGCACACGCACGCGCACAGTCCGTATCACTGAAAATGCTGGGGCAAAGCTCATTCAGAACATCTTCCCGGCGCCCGCCAATCATCTGCTGCGCAGCCTTGTTGATGGCTACCACCCGCCTGCTTTTATCCAGAAAGATAATCCCCTCTTCCAGGCTATCCAAAAAAACATTCAGCGATTCAAGTGCGATCATAAACGTTCACCCGTTTAATTATGAACGTTCATGTTAACGGTTAACGCCAATAAACACAAGCAGGTTGCGCAGGGTGTTGCTTTATATTGTTTTATAAACATAAAGTTATAAAGCTGGCACGCTTCTAGCTTATAGACAGGTGCCGCAAATATTTTGCGTTTTGCTAATTTATTTAAACACGGAGATCGATCAAATGAAAACCATACTGGGCATCGCTAAAACCATTGCAAAAATCGCAGCCACATTGACCGTTATCGCTGCCACAGCACTCTGGATCGCACCTATTTAAAAATACATCAGATTTTTAAGCAGAAATCTTGCCAGTTAACATCTGCGCTATAATCGGTAGCGCAGACAGGTTAACGAAGCCAGACTTCCCGATCTCTGCTTAGCGATTCACGAAACTGTCGGCATATTTCAAAGTGTGCTGCACTACCAGTTGCACGGATGTTCGTGTGCCCACAGCTTGATTTTTGTGCAATATAACGCCTCACCGAAGCATGCAGAAATGCATGCGTGCGCTCGACCATCCTCACGTTTCTTCCCAATGCCCCGATAAGCCAATACAGGGTATATTTTGCTATCACAAACGGCGCAATGAATCATGTTGCGCTCCTTGGTATCGTAGAATAACCATGACCAGCGTCGCGCGTCTTGTGAACATCCCGTTTTTATCGCAACGCGGCTCATGTTAGGTTCCATAAGGTATTATGGCGCTGGCCGAAAAGCGCGCTGGAAATAAATCTTTGCGGCAGGCAGCTTTATTTCAAACTTTTTCATTACTTCAGGAGAACTAACATGCAAAATGAAGCCGGCAATGACATCAGCACCCTCGAAGTTGAAGTATGCAATGCCGTTGAACAGGGCCGCGATGTGCAGGAAATGGTACGGCAACTCACATTGCGCAAAATTTCCGCGCATTCGCTTGATATGGCATCACTGCGGCAAATCGCAGGCGCCGTGTTGCGCGGCGCAAGGGCAGGCGCACAAAAAAACTTGCAGCAGTCGGCAGCGCAAACCGACATCGCACGGGCCAGCCTCAAACAGGCGGTCACCGGACTGGATGTGGCGCTGGCGCAACTGGCCGAAGCCTCGAAGCTCGCAGTGGAAGAGGCGGCAAGCCGTGCGCAAAAATTTTCCAATGAAGATCTTGCGCGTGCGCGCATAGACCTGGAAAGCATGGAAATGATGTTTATCGAAACCCTGCAAAATTCAGCACTGGGCGCCAAGGATGCCGCAGGAGACATATTGCATGATTTGGCGGCGCACACCCGCACCCACGGTTCCGCTCTCGGTGCGCAACTGAAGGAAACATTGGCAGTCATTGCGCGCCAGATTGCCGCAGCCGGGCACGCCCAGGTTGGCGCCGGCCTGCATTTCGCGCAGGCCACTTCCGACCTGCTGCGCCAAATTGCCGCCGGCGTACTCACCGGCCTGGCCGATCACGTCAAACCCGGTCATAAGGGCGGCTGATGTTGCTGCAGGCGCTGGAAGCAACGCGCGACTTCGGGCGGTTGCATGAGATCGCCTCGATTCTGATCCGCTACGGCTTCGGTGACATGGTGCGCCGAATGGGATGGGCCAATGCGCTGGATCGGGCTGGCCGCGCTTTGCACTGGAGCCACGATGAAGAGTCCGCGCATCTGCCGCCGCCCGCGAGAGTGCGGCGCGCACTCGAGGAGCTGGGCCCAACCTTTATCAAGCTTGGCCAGGTGCTGGCGACACGCGTGGATCTGTTCGAGCCCGAATGGATCACCGAATTCGAAAAGCTTCAGGACAGCGTGCCTCCGGTTCCATATGCCGACATCAAGCAACAACTGTGCGAAGACCTGGGTGGCCCCCCCGAGGAAATATTTGCTGCCTTCGACCCCGAACCGATGGCCGCCGCCTCGATTGCACAGGTGTACCGTGCCCGCCTCGACGACGGCAGCGAAGTAGTCGTCAAGGTGCGCCGACCCGGCATTCAGCCGGTCATCGAAGCAGACTTGCGCTGGCTCACGCGCCTTGCGGAACTCGCCGAAACAGAAAGCCCGGAACTGCGCGCTTTCAAACCGAAAGAAGTTATCCAGCAGTTTGCGCTGTCGCTGAGGCATGAGCTCAATTTCGCTGCCGAATGCCGCAATTGCGAACGTATCGCAATCAACTTTTCTGGCTACACGGACCAGGATGCCGCACCGGCATCCGCCACAGACAAAGTAGCCGGCAGCACGGTACTGCCACCTGTACCACCGGTCATCGTCTTCCCCCATATTTACTGGCAGTGGACCGGAGAGCGTGTATGCGTACAGGAATTCATCGATGGTATTCCGGGTAGCCAGCTTGACGCCGTCGATCGGGCCGGCCTTGAGCGCAAGATACTCGCCCGCCGTGGCGCGCGCGCCGTATTGAAAATGATCGTCGAAGACGCATTCTTTCATGCCGACCCACATCCCGGCAACGTGTTCTACCTGCCCGGCAACCGTATCGCATTTATCGACTTCGGCATGGTGGGATGCCTTACCGAGGAACGCCGCGAACAGTTGATTCGCGTGCTGCTGGGACTGGTGCGGCACGAGCCCGCCCGCGTTGCCGATGTCGTGCTCGAATGGACCGGCGATGGGGCGGTAGATGAAGAGGGGCTGACGCTGGAAATACAGACCTTCGTCGATCAATATAACGGGATGTCGTTAAAGCAGATCAAACTCGGCACGATGCTTTCCGACCTCGTTGCGATCGTGCGCCGCCATCATCTTGGGCTGCCGGCCGACCTGACGCTGCTGGTCAAGGCCTTCATCTCGCTCGAAGGCATGGGGCGCGAACTTGATCCGGACTTCAACATGGCCAGCGAGGCAATGCCGATGCTGGAGAAGGCGCTGCGTGCGCGCTACAAGCCGAGCACGCTGGTTAAACGCGGCTGGCGGGTGGCCAGTGAGGCGCTGTCGCTGATCGGCGGCCTGCCTCATGATCTCTCGCGGCTGCTGCGTGCCGCACGGCGCGGGCGTCTGGAAATCCACATCGATATCACAAACCTGAAACATGTCGGCAACCAGCTCGACGGCGCCGCCAACCGGCTGGTGGTCGGTGTCGTCGTCGCGGCGCTGATCGTCGGCTCTTCAATCGTCATGACCGTTTCTGGCGGCCCCACGCTGCTGGGCCTGCCGTTTTTCGGGCTGGTCGGATTTCTCGGCGCTGCGGTCGGCGGAATATGGTTGCTGCTGTCGATCTGGAGGAGCAACCGGGCAGACCGGGAATAACAGACAGGAGCGAAGTTTGCCTCTTTAGCCAAAATCATCAATTCCAGATGAGTGAAAAACTCTAACGAACATAAGCAAACAGGCCAGAAACATTTCGTTTCTGGCCTGTTCAGTCACATCAATCCTATGGGCTTAGTCAGTACCGCATCGTCACACAAGCTGACTTACCTTGCCATCTTAAAATTCGTACTTGAATTTAAAGCCATAGGCGTTATCAGCCGCATGATTCAGCACATCGCCCAAGCGCATGTAGGCAACGGATGCAGTCATGTGGTCATTGGCTATGT
The DNA here is from genome assembly GCA_019753125.1 of Gallionellaceae bacterium. GTDB lineage: Bacteria > Pseudomonadota > Gammaproteobacteria > Burkholderiales > Gallionellaceae > Gallionella. The sequence goes on from JAIELH010000046.1 coordinate 35,261, forward strand.
ACGTCATAAAGGCTGAGCCCCAGCTGCCCTCTTTTTCTATAAGTCTTGCAATCGGGGTGTATTCATGGGGCTTCTGACGATACTCGCCGCCGATTACCAGATTATTCAGGATCATGTAGCCGAAATTGCCTTCAAACATAGTTTTGCGTTTGTCGGTGAATCCAATCAAGCCAATTTGAGCTGCCTTGGTAGAACGCAGACCGACATTGACCAATAACGGGCGCGGCGTGGTGGTAAACAGCCTGGTTGCATAAAGGGTTACATCAGTGCCATGGTCATTTTTAAGACCGTTAGCCGTAAGCGCACCACCCAAGCGGTTATCCATGTCCTTGATGGTTTCGTTGCGTTTGTAATGCAGCCCCAGTGTTACTGCCGGCACATTGCCCTCCTCTTTCAACAGCAAGGCACGTACGTTAAAGTTATTCATTGTCACCGTGCGTTCGTTAATATCCGCTCCCGTCGCTGCCTTAACGTCCGCGCGAAACTCACCGAGATCAAGGCGGTTCTGACCGAATCCCAATTCAACACGCCCACCTATCGTTTCGGTTAGCGTGTAGGCTTCCAGATGGCGCCCATAGCCCAGCGTTGCGCTCGTCAAGCTCACGGTTGGCAACCCGAACATGCCGCCGTCTTTGGCAGGATTGGCCAGAAAGGCCGAACCCGTCAGCAGAATGCCGCCATAACCTTCGATGGAGTGCAGCGGTAGCGGAACCGCAAGTGCTGCCGGAGTTGCGATAAGTGCCATTAATGGCGACAGGTATTTAACGATCTTTTTTTTCATTTATTTTCCCCTTGGTCAGATGCGCTCTTTTCAGGGCGCCGAACGGCAGGCCCTGCCGTAACGGGAAGGGCAACTCGAAGAGAATTTAGCGGGAGGCTTGAGTGCAAGGTTGCGTAAGGCTTGGCGACCGAGACTCATCAAAAATGACGAGAAAGGAAGAGAGCATCATGCAACGCTGCAACCTAGTCGCGCACTAACTCCTTTAGAGCGCTCTTGGGCTGGATAGTAAACCCAAAACCATGCTGCCGCAATGGTTTTTTAATCTGGACAGCGGGTAGCATCGAGCCGCTGGTTGCACTGCATGATTCTAAATGGCCGTTCTTGTTATTACTTTGGCGGCTTGATTTCGACTCGCACGTCAACCTTTATGCTTTGCTTGTCGGGCATCTGAATATTCAATGTCAAGGGCACGGTTTCACCGGCCTTGAGCGGAGCCTTCAACTCAACCAGAGCCAGGTGGTAGCCATGTTCGCTGGTCATGTCCATGCGTGCATTGGCCGACAACTCGATGGACTGCACATCCAGTGTTCTCATCATGCCGCCTTTATGTGTCATGGTGCGCATTGCCACGGTTTGCGAGGCCGGGCTGGATGCGCCTGCCAATGTTGCTGCCTGTTTGCTGGTGATGAAAAAATAAACATTCGCCGAATTGCGTCCGGCAGGCGTGGCGCGCGCCCACGCGCCATCGACCTGAATGTCGCCCGCATAAACGCTGACGCTCAATAACAAGGCTGCCAGCAGCCCGCCCAACCGGTATAAATTAATCATCGTGCGTTTCCTGTTAGAAATGAGATTGAAGATATTAGAACTTGTCCATAAATAATTCTGCAAGACGGAATTATTTATGGACTTCTAATTATACGCACCACCGATTCGATGCTGGTGAGCGTGTTAAAAATACCCAAACCCATGCTAACTATAGGGTAAATAAGGCAGTATTTTTTCTGTGACGGTTTCTTAACGAAAAACTCGGTTTTGGACTGTGACAATTTGACACGCGACAATTTGACGCAGGCTAAAAAAAGTAGGACACTGCGCGGGCTGCTGCGTGTGGTCGCGGAGTTATGTGGATTCAGAAGTCGATTGTTCTCGCAGTTGTTGTAATACCTTTGAGTCAACGATACGTTCTCTTTTTTGCTTAAACTACAGGGAGTCAAAACTATGGATAAGGAAACACAACAAACAGCCCAAAATGTGGATTCACTGCCGGATCAAGGGCGACGCAGATTTCTGAATACCGCCGCGCTGGTGGGTGTTGCCGGCGCCGGCATTTCTGCCGGCTTGCTGCCAAATGCAGCAGGTGCCGCAACGGGTGACAAGTCCGGAGCAGACTTCGGCAAGGTCGAGGTGCATCCCGGCCAGCTGGATGAATACTACTCTTTCTCATCGGGCGGCCATTCCGGCGATGTGCGCGTTTACGGTCTGCCTTCCGGGCGCCAGTTCAAGAGCATCCCGGTGTTCAACATGGACGCATTGGTCGGCTGGGGTTTGACCAATGAATCGAAGGCGGTTATCGGCACCAAGCCGGATGGCAGCCTCAAATATAATTGCGGCGACACGCACCACGTACACCAGAGCTATACCAATGGCACCTATAACGGCAAATATTCCTTTGTAAACGACAAGATCAACTGCCGCCTGGCGCGCATCCGCCTGGATACCTTTGAATGCGACAAAATTATCGAGTTGCCGAATGTACAGGGTTTCCACGGCGTGTTCCCGGACAAACGCGACCCGGTCGATGAAAAAATCAACCACACTACCCGCGTGTTCTGCGGTATGGAATTCCGTGCACCGCTGCCGAACGACGGACGCGATATGCACGACGTGAAGAAATACGGCGCACTGTTCACCTGCGTCGACGCAGAATCGATGAAAGTGAAGTGGCAGGTCAGGATCAGCGGCAACTGCGATCTGGTCGCCACCTCTTACGATGGCAAGCTGGTTGCAACCAACCAGTATGACACCGAAGAAGGCGCAACCTATGCAGACATGATGGCCAATGAAATGGATGCCTGTTGCTTCTTCAACGTAGCGCGTATCGAAGCAATGATCAAGGCAGGCAAAAACACCTTTACAATCGGCGACTCCAAAGTGCCAGTAGTAGATGGACGCCCGGCTGCCAACAAGGATCCGAAGACCGCAATCACCTGTTATGTGCCTGTTCCAAAGAGCCCGCATGGCGTAAATGCGAGCCCGGACGGAAAGTATTTCGTCTGCTCCGGCAAGCTGTCCCCGACCGCTACCGTGATCGAGCTGGCGCTGGTGCAAAAATGGTTCAACGGCGAAGTCAAAACCCCACGTGATTGCGTTGTCGGCGAACCGGAAATCGGCTTGGGCCCGCTGCACACCGGCTTCGACAACAAAGGCAATGCCTACACCACACTGTTCCTGGACAGCCAGATCGTCAAATGGAATGTGGCCGCCGCAATTGCCCAGTTCAAGGGCGACAAGAAGGTCAAGGTGGTGCAGGATCGCGTCGACGTTCATTATCAACCCGGCCATGGCTTCACCTCGATGGGCGAAACCAAGGAAGCAGACGGCAAGTGGTTCCTCTCCGACAACAAGTTCTCGAAGGATCGCTTCCTGCCGCATGGCCCGTTGCATTGCGAAAGCGCGCAACTGATCGACATCACCGGCGACAAAATGGTGGTGTTGGCCGATCACACCACGCTCTCCGAGCCGCATGATTCGATCATCGTGCGCCGCGACATCATCAAGACACGCCAGATTTATGACCTCAACGAATTCCCGCATGCCATCAAGGATGCGAAGGACAGCCGTATCGAACGCAAGGGCAAGAAGGTGACGATACATCTGACTTCTGCGGCGCCAGCATTCAGCATGACCGAATTCAAGGTCAAGCTTGGCGATGAGGTGACCATCATCCTGACCAACCTGGACAAGGTGGACGATCTGTCGCACGGCTTCGCGATCGAGAAATACAACATCAACTTTGTTGTTAACCCACAGCAAACCCAGTCGGTCACGTTCAAGGCCGACAAACCGGGCGTGTTCTGGTGCTATTGCACCAACTTCTGCCACGCACTCCATCTGGAAATGCGTAGCCGGATGATTGTTGAGAAGTAAAGCTGTAACTTGAGCAGTGATAACGGGAGAGCGATGCTCTCCCGTTTTTATTTCACCCATGTATTTTCCCGATACACGCAGCGCGCCATTGTTTTACAATAGCCGCTTCGCTTTGAATGGTTGCGCATAAAATTGCGCCGCCTGTCTTTGGCATTACTCCCGTTCAGATAATTTAAAAAACCATCTTATGAACAAGCAATTTTGGATGCCGGCCAACTTTTCCCGGCAAATCGTTTTTGCTCTCCTGGCCTTTTTGGTTGCCGCAACCAGCCATGCCAGCTCCTACGAAGCAGATCTCCCCGCAAAGCTTTCCACCGATCCAAATATGTGCGCCTATACGGCATGCAAGGAGGTGATCGATGCCGACAGTTTTTCCGATCGCAAGGGCAGCCCTCCCTATGTTGAGGCCTACAAGACTGTCGCCGGGCAGAAAACGCTGGCCGGATACGTATTCCTGACTACCGATATTGTCGATATCCCGGCTTATTCCGGCAAGCCGGTCATTACGCTGGTTGGCATGAATGCCAAGGGAATCATGACCGGGGTCAAAATCCTGAAACACAGCGAACCCATTTTGCTGGTGGGCATTCCGGAATCCAAGCTCCTCGACTTTATCAAGCAATACGTCGGCAAGTTCGTCGGCGACAAGATCGAGATCGGTGAATCCAGTGCCGGGGACGGCGCGATCAGCCTCGATGCGATCACCGGTGCGACCGTGACCGTCATCGCCGAGAATCAGGCGATCATGCGCAGCGGCTACGAAGTGGCCAGACAGGCCGGGATTGTCAAGCCTCCCGAGCGGCCGCAGGCCAAGTTGCTGGCAGCAGTCGCCGTGCGGGATTGGGCCACGCTGCTCAAAGAGGGCAGCATTCAACGCCTCACGGTAAAACCCGAGGATGTCGGGTTTGAAAACCAGGGCAAGCCCTATATCGATCTTTACTTCGGTTATCTCAACCCGCCTACGATCGGCCAGGCGATTCTGGGCGAGAGCATTTATCAGCGTTTGATGTCCGAACTTGGGCCGAACGATCATGCCCTGTTTATCGCCGGTGGCGGCATGGCTTCCTTCAAGGGATCCGGATTTGTGCGCGGCGGTATCTATGACCGCATCCAGATCAAGCAGGACATGGGCAGTTTCTCGTTCCGCGACACCGATTACCAGAATTTGTACGGCATTCGCGCCGCCGGGGTGCCGGAGTATACGGAATCTGGAATCTTCATCCTGCGCAGCCCGAGCTTCAGCGCCGCCTATCCGTGGAGCCTGGTATTCCTGGCGAACAAGCAGGACAAGGAAACCGGTGCCAAAACCTTCATCAACTTCGACAAGGAATACTGGCTTCCCGGCGAGTATCTCGAAGGCGGACGCCCCAAGTATGAGCGCCCCGATCCGACCTGGATGCGCGTATGGAAAGCCAAGAAATTTGAAATTGCCGCATTCATCCTGCTGCTCGCGGTTACTGCCGGGGTATATGCAATGCGTGACAAGCTGGTGCGCCGTTGCACGCACAAGGACAAGCGCTGGATATCATTCCCGAAATATGCAATCTGGGCAGTGAGTGTGGGCTTTGTGGGCTTCTACGCGATGGCGCAGCCCAGCATCACCCAGATAATGACCTGGTTTGATTCAATCATCCATAAATGGCAGTGGGAGCTTTTCCTTTCCGACCCGTTCATTTTTCTTTTCTGGTGGTTCATCATCATCACCGTATTCGTCTGGGGGCGCGGGCTGTTTTGCGGCTGGCTGTGCCCGTTCGGTTCGCTGACCGAAATTGTGCACAAAGTGGCCTCTGCGGTGGGGCTGAAACGCTTCCAGTTCAAGTTGCCGATGCGCTGGCATGATCGCCTGAAATGGCTGAAATACGTGATATTCGTTGTGCTTATCGGTGTATCTTTTTATTCGATCGGCACTGCAGAAAAATTGGCTGAAATAGAACCCTTCAAGACCACCTATCTGGTGGGGGTGTTTAATCGCTCATGGCCCTATGCGCTGTTCTGGTTCAGCCTGATAGGGCTGTCCGTACTGATGGAACGGCCATTCTGCAAGTACCTGTGCCCGTTGGGCGCCGGCCTTGCGATACCGACCACATTGCGGATGCTTGGATTGAAACGCAAGGCGGAATGCACCACTTGCAACGCCTGCGCGCATGGTTGCGGTCCGCAGGCGATCGATGCACAGGGGAATATCGATAAACGCGAATGCTTGTTGTGCATGGACTGCCAGATACTGTATTACGACGACCATGCCTGCCCGCCGCTGGCACAGGAGCGCAAACAGCGCGAGAAGAACGGCCTGCCGCTTACGCCGATCGACGCTGCCGGTTATTTCATTCCGATCGAGAATATCGGTGGGCGCAAGGCTTCGGCAGGAGTTGACAAAACCGCATGATGTGGATGCAGAAAAAACCGCATTTACAGAAGCAATCTGGAATGCGGGCATTTCATGTTTTATGCGGGGCACTCATTTTCCTGCATGGCAGCTACGCCATCGCCGCAGAATGGCGTGTGCAGCCTGGCAACTCGATTGCTGCGGCGATCCGTTCGGCCAAACCCGGCGACACGGTGCTGGTCGAGCGCGGTTACTACACCGAAAATTTCAAGATTGACAAGCCGCTGACGTTGAGAGGCCTGAATCGCCCGACGATCAGCGGCGGAGACAAAGACAATGTGATCAGTGTCACCTCACCGGATGTCACGATAGAGGGATTCATCATCCGCGACAGTGGTTCGGATTTGCAAGCCCAGAATTCAGGCATCTACGATTACCCGGGCGCACACCGGATAGTTGTGCGCAACAATGACCTTACCTACAATCTATTCGGGTTGTATATCGAGAAAGTGCAGAATCCGCAGGCTCTCAATAATCTGATCACCGGCAAGCGGGATTACCCTTCCGCGAGGCGCGGCAATGGCATACAACTATACAACACGGAAGGCGCCAGAATCATCGGCAACAACATCAGCTTTTCCCGCGACGGCATCTATGTGGACGTGAGCCATCACGCGGAGTTTCGCGACAACAGGATTCACCATGTGCGCTATGGCACGCACTACATGAACTCCTATTACAATTTGTGGGAGAACAACGAGTCTTATCTGAACCGGGGCGGGCTGGCGCTGATGGAAGTGAAGAATCAGGTCGTGCGCAACAACCGGGCGTGGGGCAATTCGGATCACGGCATCATGCTGCGCACCATTCAGGATTCCGTCATCGAAAACAATGTGGTTGCAGGCAATTATCGCGGTTTCTTCATTTATGATGCCGAGTACAACACGATCAATGGCAATCTGGTGATCGGTAACCGCGTCGGCGTCCATCTCTGGGCGGGCTCCTACAACAACGATGTCAATGCCAACGACTTCATCGACAACGAAAGCCAGGTGAAATATGTCGCGACACGGGACGAGCTGTGGGGGAAGAAGCAAGGCAACTACTGGAGCAATTACATCGGATGGGACAGAAACGGCGACGGTATCGGCGATGTGCCTTACGAGGCGAATGATACGGTTGACCGGCTGACCTGGCAGCACCCGCTGGTCAAGCTGTTGTTCAATAGCCCGGCGATCCAGACGCTGCGTTTCGTGTCGCGCCAGTTCCCGCTGCTGCGCGCCACCAGCATCGTCGACGAACACCCGCATATGCAGCCTTACAGCAAGGATTGGAGCAAATGGTATGACAAAGCACGTCATTGAAATAAATGATGTCACCAAATATTTCGGCGAGATTCACGCCGTTGACGGCGTCAACCTCACTTTTGAGAAGGGTGAATTATTCGGATTGATCGGCCATAACGGCGCCGGCAAAAGCACGTTGTTCAAGATGATGCTCGGCCTGCTGCCGGTCACCAGCGGGCAGATTTGCATCTACGGGCAACCGATTCACGGCGAGACCTTCCGCCAGGCACGGCGGCGTATCGGCTACCTGCCGGAAAACGTGGTGTTCTACGACAATCTGACCGGGCTGGAAACGCTGTATTTTTTCGCCGACTTGAAGGGGGCGGACAAACGAACTTGTGCCGCGATTCTGGAAACCGTGGGGCTTGCTCATGCGGCAAACCGGCGCGTACGCGGCTACTCGAAGGGGATGCGCCAGCGCCTGGGATTTGCCCAAGCGCTGTTGGGTAAGCCGGACATCCTGTTTCTGGACGAGCCCACCAATGGGCTCGACCCGGAGGCTATCCGCGAGTTCTATCAGGTTCTCCGGGGTTTGCAGGATCAAGGGGTCACGATGATCCTGACCTCGCACATTCTGGCCGAAATTCAGGAGCGGGTCGACCGGCTCGCGATCATGAAATCCGGCAAGATACAGGCGCTTGGCACATTGCAAGGCTTGCGGGAAGAGATCGACTTGCCGCTGCACTTCCAGGTCGGCATGCAGCATGGCGCGGAAACGGCGTTGCGCGAAAAACTGGGAAGCATGGAGCAACTGGAAATACGGACAGAGGGCCTGGAAGCGTCCATCACCTGCGCCAGAGACAAAAAGATGGCCGTGCTGAACGCGTTATCTTCACTGGAAGGCGCGGTTTGCGACATCATCATCTCCGAGCCGTCGCTGGAAGATGTGTTCCTCGGATACGGAGCAAAAAAATAATGGGGGCCATATGTTAGGTATAGAGTTCGGGCAAATAAAAGTCATCGCCGCGAAAGAATTCTGGGATCGCATCCGCAATCGCTGGGTGCTCGCGGTTGCGCTGGTGTTCACGCTGTTCGCGCTCTCGATCGCGTATTTTGGTGCGGCGCAGCAGGGCACGGTCGGTTTTCGCGGCATCGAGGTGACGATCGCCAGCCTGGTCAGTCTGGTGATCTATCTGATACCGCTGATCGCGCTGATTCTCGGCTATGACGCGATTGTCGGTGAGCGGGAGCGCGGCTCGCTCGATCTGCTGCTTTCGATGCCGATCACGCGTCTTGAGTTGTTGCTGGGCAAGTTTTTTGGCTTGTCTGCCGCACTGGGATTCTCGACGCTGATCGGGTTCGGCTCGGTCGGCCTGTTGCTCGCCTACAAGCTCAACGCGGTCTCGCTGCTGCATTACGGAAGATTCATGCTGAGTGCAATCCTGATGGGGATGGCCTTTCTGAGTTTGGCGGTGATGGTGTCCGTGATCGCCACCGAACGGATACGCGCCAGCGGCATTGCAATTTCGTTGTGGTTCTTTTTTGTGCTGATCTTCGATTTGCTGCTGCTGGCAGTCCTGGTCACCGGCGGCGGCAAGATCGGCACCGATGTAATGCCGTTCCTGTTGTTCCTGAACCCGGCGGACATCTTCCGCATATTGAATATTTTCAACTCTGAAGATGTCCGCGCCTTTTATGGGTTGGCCACAATCATGCCCAACATGTTGACCAATGCAGGCTTGCTGTCCGCTGCGATGCTGTTCTGGATTGTAGCCCCGCTGGGCATAGCGCTATGGAGATTCAAATGAAAACATCAGTATTGAACATCGCAATAGCGGCTTTGATGGTATTGGGTCTGAGCGCCTGCGATAAAAAAGAGGCAACGGTGCAACCGCTGACCTTGAAACAGGGCGCATCTTGCGCGCTCGATGGCATGCTGCTGATGGACTATCCGGGCCCCAAGGCGCAGATTCACTACGATATCGGCGAGCCGGAGTTTTTCTGCGACACGATGGAAATGTTTTCGATTTATCTGCGCCCGGAACAGCAGAAACGGATCAAGGCGATGTATACGCACGACATGGGCAAGGCCAGTTGGGAGGCGCCACGGGACGAATGGATAGACGCCAGCAAGGCATTCTATGTGCTGGGCAGCAAGAAACTCGGCGGAATGGGCCCGACACTGGCCTCGTTCGCCAGGCAGGAAGACGCGCAGGCATTCGCCAAGGCGAACGGCGGCAAGGTATTGCGCTTCGACGAAGTCACCATCGACATGGTGGCGCTGGATGGCGGAGTACTGCGCGATGAGACGATGAGGTAACGAGGAGGTAGCGATGAATAAATTCTTTGACAACATGACGGTGGCAGAGGCCGAGCAGGTGCAGAACCTCACTCGCCTGCTGTACGAGGTGCGGGAAAACCGCAGCAGTTTGCTGGCGAAATATTCGGCAGAAGACGAACAGGCGCTACTACAAAAAATTACTGCCGGAGAGGCGGGCGAACACCCGGCCTACGAGCATTATTTGAGCGTCAATATCCTTGCTCAGACCAGAGAGTCGATCAGGGAAGATATCAAGAATTATCTGCGGGGAGTCGCGACATGATGCTGCATCTGCAACTCAAGGAGCAAATCGAAAAACATTTTGCCGGGCATCTCAATAAAGAAATTACCCTGCTGCAGGATGCATTGCAACTGTCGCTGGTTAACGGCGTGGAAGCAGAAATACGTTATTTCAGCCCGGCTGAATATTCGTTGCGCTGGCTGTGGGATGCTGCCGAATCGCGCATCGATACCGCGCCGCTACACCCGGATTTAAAAACCTCGCCCAATCATCTGCACGACAAGGAAGGGCGCGTTTTGGAAGACCCGTTGACCATTCATGGCGCAGACCCATGGAGCAACGTGCGCGCGGTGTTGAGCGCGCTGATCCAGAATCCTGCGCTCACCTGAGCAGAGGTGCATGCCATGCAAATGCCAGGGAAATACTTTTTAAGGATTCTTTTGCCGGTTACGCTGTTTGCTGCTGTGCCGGCCTGCGCCTACGCCGACGACTATGCTGCGCAGCAAATTTCCGCGCAACAACGTTGCCCAGTGTGCGGCATGTATCCGGCACGTTACCCTGCCTGGGCAGTGCAGGTCGTATTCAAGGACCACAGCATGACCGCGCTGGAGTCGCCTGCAGAACTGTTTCGCCTTCTGCGGGACGTGAAAAAATACGATGTAAAACATACTGTCGCGGATATCGCCAGGATATATGCAACCGACTATGCACAACGGATATGGATAGATGCGAAACAGGCGTTCTATGTGCAGAATTCGAAAGTAAAGGGACCGATGGGCGGCGACCTTCCGGCGTTTGCCAGCAAATCAGCGGCGGAAGATTTCGTGAAACAGTCGGGCGGAAATATATTGAACTTTGATGCGCTGGCATCCCTTGAGGCAGACAGTCATGGTGCTCATGGTCATAATCAGCAGTAAAGCCCGCCCCTGGCTTTTTTAGGCGCAGGCTCAAATTGAGTATCTTCCTGGCGTTAATTATTCTGAAGAGCCGTTATTGCCCGTTTGTATTTTCATGAAATGCCTGCATTATGGTTGATCCTTGTCTTCACCCTGCAAAAGTGGGGTTTTCCAAGTGTTTTAAATGAAATTATAAATGCAGATATTTTCTGTGCGCCTACCAGGGTGCGGCAGCAATATCGCTCCATAGTTCCTGAATATCACTGATCTTCCATTTTTCAGGGGCTTCGTGCGAAACAATTTTTTCCTTGCAGGAAGATTTCGACAAATCCAATATCTCCGGCAGGATACGAACGCCGGACTTGATGGAAAAGAATACCTTGACCCTGGGGGTGAGTAATGATTGATCGGTTTGCCCGATAACCACTCCCAAACGGTCGGACGATAGCCTGACCATAGAGCCGACCGGGTAGATGCCAATGCTGCGCACAAAGGCCTCGAAAATGCGCTGGTCAAAATGCCCGTGACTCCATTCCGCCATCTTGCGTATGGCTTCGGAGGGTTCCCATCCATTCTTGTAGGGGCGGGTGGAAGTGATTGCGTCATACACATCGCATACCGCACCCATTTTGGCATACAGGTTGATTTGTTCGTTGGTAAGCTGATCGGGATAACCGCTGCCATCCACTCTTTCGTGATGATGCAGGCAGACATGCAGGGCGATATCGCTTATTCCATCGCTTCCCAGCAATATCTTGTGCCCCTCGACAGTGTGGTTTTTCATCGCCTGAAATTCTGCAGGAGTCAACTTGCCGGGTTTGTTGATGATTTCCAGCGGAATAAATGTCTTGCCGATGTCGTGCAGCATGCCGGCCAATCCTACCTGACGGGTTTGATCATTGTTCAGCCCCAACTGTCGCGCCAAAGCTATCATCAGCGCGCATACCGCGACCGAGTGCATGTAGGTGTAATTGTCCTTGTCTTTCAGGCGCACCAGGCTGATCAGCGCGCCGGGGTTGCGTGTTACCGAAGCGAAAATTTCTTCGACGATAGGCAGCGCATCAGTGGCATTCAAGGCTTTACCCATGCGCGCTTCCTGAAACATCGAGGAGATAGCTTTTTTGGATTGGGCGCAAATCTTGACGGCGTGCACGGCTTCCTGAGTTATGTCGACATGGCGCGTAACATTCCTGTTTGCATTGGCCCGCGCAAGCATGTTGTCAACTTCTGCCGCAACTGTTTTTTCAGCCTTGCCGTTTTCGACATCAAGCCCCTTGCCGGTGTCTATCCAAATTTCCTTCATGCCTGTGGACAGGATATCCTGCAAGTCTTCCGGGCTGTCCAGCAAAAAGGCGTTGCGCAAGAACGGATGGTCAAACCACGAACCGCAAAACTCATGAATGTACATGCCTACGCGCAGTTGTTTGACTGGGATACGCACTATCATGGACAACACCTCTTTGCCAGATGAAAAGTTACTCGCACCAACGCCCCTTTTAAGTTCGACCCTTTCTCAATCGCGATTAATGCATTATGGCTATGGGCAATTTCACGCGCGATGGATAAGCCGAGCCCGCACCCATCGACACCGGTTATATCGAGCCTGTAGAAGCGTTCGAATATCCGTTCACGCTCTTTATCTGGAATTCCCGGCCCGCTATCTTCCACCTCCCAGCTCGTTTGATTGGCGTTGCTGCCGCAACGAACCGTAACGATGCCCCCGGTTGGGGTATAGCGCAGAGCATTATCAATCAGGTTGTTGGCTAATTCTTCCAGCCAGACAGGGTCTCCCATCACTTTGGCCGGGCTTAGCTCAAAACCGAGATCGATGTTGCGCTGTGCGGCAAGAGGCATCCAGCGCTCTGCGGCATTCCTGGTCAGCTCGGCGAGATCGACCGCCTTCGCCGCATGCGTTTGTTTTGGCTCAAGGCGGCTCAATGTCAGGAGTTGATGCGCCAAATGCGCAATCCTGCGCGTTCCGGCAACAATGTTCTTGAGGGACTCGCGAGGCTCGGGAGAACGTAGCGCCATTTCGGCTTCGGCTTGTAGCGCCGCGATGGGCGTGCGCAACTGGTGTGACGCATCTGCGATAAAACACCGGTTGGCATCAAGAGATTTGGAGAGGCGCGCCAGCAATTCGTTGACCTCTGCAAATATCGGATAAATTTCTTCCGGGATATTTTTCAGGGGTAGCTGGCTCAAGTCAGCATGGGTGCGCCGCACCAGCTCTTCTCGCAATGGCTGAATAGATGCAAGCCCATGGCGGATGCTTCTGCGTATCATGAAAATGGCTGCGATAATCAACAACCCTTCGGGCACCAACATGGCCAATACAATTTCACCCGCGAGCCAGTCACGCTTCAATTCTGTTTCGGCGGCGAGAACGATGAAGGAAGTGCCGTTGTGTTTGCTTGACAAGGCGGCGATCCGTACTGCCTTGCCGTTTAGCTTTCCGTTGTAGTAGAGCTGCCCGTCTTCGAATGGCGTGGCAGGGCGAGGCAACTCGGTATTGCCTGCTACTGTTTTCCCGTTTGGATCGATAACTTCGTAAAACAACTTGTCATAACCGTCGACCAGCAGAACTTTTTCGGCAATTGCGGGAAGCTGCAGTTGCAATTTATTGTCGATGGTTTCGACCTGGCTGGCGAGAGCCAGGGACACGTCCATCAGCGCCCTGTCGTAGGCTACCGTGGCTGCCCTGTGGGCGACAAAATAAACTACCCCGCTTCCGGTAATAATTATGGCTGCCATCAACGGTAACAATTGCCGCAGCAGTTGCCGTGCAAGGCTAGGCTGTCTGATCTTCATCTGTTTCCAGGCTGTAGCCGAGACCGCGTACTGTTCGAATAATCACCCCGGATTCTTCCAGTTTGGCACGCAGCCTCGAAACTACCTTTTCCACGGCGTTTGGATTTATATCGCCTTGCCAACCATAAAGCGCCTGTAACAGCTGTTCTTTGGTGACGATACGGTGAGTGCGGATGGCGAGATGCTCCAGTGCTGCCAGTTCCTTCGAGCTTAATTCCAGCGGCCTGTCATCCACGAGGGCGCGGCGACCGGCCGTGTCGAGGCGCAAAGCGCCAATAACCAGCATCGGGTCTGCAATTCCATGGCTGCGGCGCACCAGTGAACGGATACGCGCTTCCAGCTCGTTCAGGGCGACCGGTTTAACCACATAGTCATCTGCTCCCAGATCGAGAAGGCGAACCCGTTCGTCCACCGCTTCCCGAGCGGATAATACAAGGACGGGGGTGTGTTTTCCGGACGCGCGCAGGCGGCGCAACACATCTGCACCGTCCGCATCCGGCAGGCCGAGATCCAGCAATACAACATCATAGCTTTGCCCGATCAGCCAGGTATCCGCTTCGCATTTATTCGGCGCCCAATCGACTACGTATCCGGTTTGCTGGAGCGCGCGGCAAATTACGTCAGCCAAAGGGGGATTGTCTTCAACTAACAGCAGGCGCATGTATGGTCAGGAAATGGTCAGAAAGAGTTTCTATAATACCAACTTGGCTTCTGGAATGGCGCATAAACCGTAATATAGATTGAACTTCTTTTTTTTCCTCCCAATCGGGCATCCTGCCCGACTTATCGGGGCAGGAAACTGCCCCATTTTTTTGTGCTGCCGCGCTCGTGAAACATAGTGAGAAGCCTTGGATTTGCTAATTGGTTAAGTTATAACTCTAGTGCCTCTAATCTCTCTTGCCAAAATGTCAACTAAATGGTCTTGCCTGGCAACTTTGCTGATTTTGGCAGCGCTGGCTGGCTGCGCCGCCGGCCCAGATTTCAAGCGTCCGCCCGCGCCTGCCGCCGACGGTTACGCGCCTGCGGGCCATCTGCCAGAATCAACCGCATCAGCGCCGGTGCCGGCGGGGGAATCGCAACGGTTTAACCCGGCAGCGGATGTCCCGTTTGATTGGTGGACACTGTTCCAGTCCCCGCAGATTAACGCGCTGATCGAGCGCGCATTCAAGGCCAACCCCAGCATCGAATCGGCCCAAGCCGCCTTGCGTCAATCGCAGGAGAACGCGGCTGCGCAGAACGGGTTTTTCTATCCGGTCGTTGGCGCAAGCTATTCGCCATCGCGAAACAAGCTGGCCGGCAACTTGGGCGGAAACTCTCCCGGTATTCAGGGGGACGGCACAACCGTTCAAACCTATTCTAATCCCGCCGGCCCCGCGCCATTCAATGCGCCCGCCTACTACAATTTTCATGTCGCGCAACTGACAGTCGGCTATGTGCCGGACGTCTTCGGCCTCAATCGCAGGCAAATGGAATCTGCCGAAGCGCAGGTGGCCGCGCAAAAATTGCAACTGGAGGCAACCTATATCACCCTGGCCTCCAATGTGGTTGCCGCCGCCTTGCAGGAAGCGTCGATTCGCGCGCAACTTGCCGCGATGGAGAAGATTGTCGGTATCAACAAAGAGATGCTGGGCATCCTGCACAGCCAGTTCAAGCTCGGCTATGTGTCCGGTATAGAGGTTGCCGCACAACAATCCGCACTGGCCCTGGCCGAACAGGCGCTTGCTCCGTTGCAAAAGCAACTCGAGCAAACGCGCGATTTGATCCGCGCCTTGGCGGGCAACTTGCCCGATGAAGATATTGATGAAAAATTCGAGCTAACCGCCTTGCGCCTGCCGCAGGAACTTCCGCTCAGCCTGCCATCCAGGATCGTCGAGCAACGCCCGGATGTCCGCGCCGCCGAAGAGCAGTTGCATTTCGCCAGCGCCCAAGCAGGCGTGGCCATTGCCAACAGATTGCCCCAATTTTCCGTCACTGCCGCAATAGGCGGCATGGCCACAACGCCAGACTGGATGTTCCGTAGCGGTGGCGGCTTCTTCAATCTGACCGCCAATGTTGCCCAAACCATTTTTGATGGCGGCACGTTGCGCGCCAAGTCGCGTGCCGCGGAACAGGCGCTGATCCAGGCCAGGGCACAATATCGCAGCACCGTGATCACCGCGTTGCAAAATGTCGCCGACACGCTGTACACGATCCAGTCCGACGCCAATGCGCTCAAGGCGGCGGCCACAGCCACGCAGGCTGCACAGGCTGCACTCGATATTACCCGCAAGCAATATCAACTCGGCTATGCCAGTTACCAGACACAGCTTGCTGCAGAACAGAATTATCTGCTGTCTGCCATCAACCTGGCGCAGGCACAAACGAACCGTCTCGGCGATACGGCAGCCCTTTACCAGGCGTTGGGGGGTGGCTGGTGGAATCGCCCTGATGCCATCGCGAAGCAGGATATTGAGTCACCCGCCGCACAACCAAATACCTTGGCGCCAGGAGTATCTGCCAGATGATTAAAATAGGAAAAAACTTTATTTTGTTTCTAACCGCGTTGCTATTAACAGCTGGGGGAGGTTATTGGGGTTGGCAAAGACTTCATGTTCCCCAAGCAGCTGCAACCAAGGAGAAACCTGCTGCTCATACCGCTTCAGATATGCTACATTTTCCTGCTGATGCGCCGCAGTTGGCATTCCTGAAAATCAAGCCAGCAGATGCTTTTCCTGAACCATTGATAGATGGGCTTAATGCTCGCATCGCCTATGACGACAATTATACTGCGCGGATTTTTACGCCTATTGCCGGCCGGGTCGTCAAGATTACAGCCGAGGCTGGGCAACAGGTCAAGGCGGGCGATCCGTTGCTGTGGATTGATTCGCCGGATTATGCTGCGGGGGCTTCAGACAGCCTGAAGGCAGACGCCGATTTGTTGCGCAAGAAGGAAGCCTATGAGCGTTCCAAGAAACTGTTTGACGCCAAAGGGCTCGCATTTAAGGATATTGAATCCGCCGAGGCAGATTGGCGTCAGGCTGATGCTGAGGCGCAACGCGCAAAGGCGCGCATGAAAAATCTGGGCGGCAATGCCGTGGCAACTGCAGAGGGTAAATTTATTCTGCGCGCGCCAATCGATGGAATTGTCAGTGAACGGCAAGTGAATGCGGGCAGCGAAGTCCGTCCGGACGCCGCCACCCCGCTGTTCGTCATTACCAACCCGAAACATGTGTGGGTTGTAGTTGAATTGCCCGAACAGTGGATCGGCAGCGTCAGGGTGGGGCAGCCGATTTCTGTTGAAGCAGACGCTTACCCAAATGAAGTTTTTTCGGGCAAGGTCGCGGTAATCAGTGAAACGCTGGATCCGGTCATGCGCCGCTTCCAGGTTCGTTGCAATGTTGACAACAGCCAGCGCAAACTCAAGCCGGAAATGTTCGCGCGTATCAGCCCCATCGTGGACGCCAAATCAAAATTGCCGCGTGTGCCCAATTCCGCATTGTTTACACAAGGGCTCTACAGCTTTCTGTTTGTTGAGCGATCGCCTGGCGTATTGCAACGCCGCCGCGTCACCTTGGGCATGCAGGATGCAACTTTTACTTATATTAAGGATGGATTGCGCGCCGGTGAACGTGTAGTAACCAGCGGCGCATTGTTGTTGAACTCTGAATTGAGCGTTAACGACTGATGCTTGAGAAACTCATTACTTTTGCCCTGCAGCAACGTGTATTCGTGCTGGCAGGAGCATTCGTGGTTCTGATCGCAGGCTGGCAGGCCATCGAGAACTTGCCGGTGGAAGCTTTCCCCGATGTGCAGGACGTGCAAGTGAAGATAGATACGCTTGTCCCGGGACAAGCGCCCGAAGAAGTCGAACGCAGCGTTACCCTGCCGATAGAACGCGAAATGAGCGGGCTACCGCGTATGACCCAGATGCGTTCGGTGTCCCTTACCGGACTGTCGGAAGTCGTGCTGACCTTTTCCGACAACACAAATGACTATTTTGCGCGCCAGCAAGTAATGGAAAAGTTGCAAAACGTCACCTTCCCGCCGGGTATACAACCCAGCCTTGCACCTCTCACCAACGCCGTCGGCGAGGTATATCGCTATGTGCTGGATGCGCCGGCCGATATGCCGCTCAACGAAGTGCGTGCGCTGCAGGATTGGGTGTTGCGCCCCGCACTGCGCAGGGTATCCGGCGTGGCGGACGTGGTGAGCTATGGCGGTACGATTAAGGAATACCAAGTCCGCGTCAACCCTGTGCTGTTGCGCAAATTCAATGTGACCATGAGCCAGGTTGCCCAGGCATTGGGCGCCAATAGCAGCAACAGCGGCGGCGGCATCCTCAAGCGCGGCGATGAAGCGCTGGTGGTGCGCAGCATCGGGATATTCCAAAGCGTAAAAGATATTGCGCGCGTGGTGGTGACGGCCCAAGGGGGCAAGACCGTATTGGTGGGTGACATCGGCGAAGTCGCCATTGGCGACCGGCCCCGCTCGGGTATCGTGGCGTTTAACGAACGCGACAATGTGGTGCAAGGCATTGTGAGCATGACCAAAGGGCAAAACGCCAGCAAGGTAGTCGAGGCGCTGAAGGAGAAAATACAAGAGATCAGCCCCAAACTCCCGCCGGGAGTGCGCATCGTTCCTTATTACGACCGAACCGATCTGGTGCGTCACACCGTGCACACGGTTTCCGAAAACCTGATCATCGGCGCATTGCTGGTGATATCCATCCTCATTATCTTTTTGCGCAACTGGTATGCAGCATTGGCGGTTGCGGTCATCATTCCGCTGGCGCTGTTGTTCGCATTCATATTGATGGATGCACGCGGGGTATCAGCCAATCTGATTTCATTGGGCACGGTGGACTTCGGCATCATCATCGACAGCGCCGTGGTGCTGGTTGAAGCGCTAATGGTCAGGCTTGCCACAGCTAAAGCGGAGGGCTTGCCGCAGCACCAGACTTTTGGTTGGCGCATTCATCTTATCAAGCAGACCGGCATCGAACTGGGGCATCCGATTTTATTCTCCAAGGCCATCATTATTCTGGCCTTCTTGCCCATTTTTACTTTCGAGCGCGTGGAGGGAAAGATTTTTTCGCCCATGGCTTTTACCCTGAGTTTTGCCCTGCTCGGTGCGATCCTGCTGACGCTGACTTTAGTGCCGGCATTGCTGAGTTATGCGGTCAAGAACAAGGATTTGGCGGAAAAACACAGCGGCTGGATGCACAAACTGCAAGAGCAATACCTTAACCTGCTGCTATGGGCGGAGACCCGGCGCAAACGCATCGTGGCGGCTTCGGTCGGATTGCTGGCTGTGGCGCTTGTCGGCGTTCCATTTCTGGGAAGTGAATTTTTGCCCAACCTGGACGAAGGTAACATCTGGCTGACCATCACACTGCCGCCTGCCACCGTGCTGGACAAGACCAAGGAAATCGAGGGTCAGGTGCGTGCCATTTTCAAGTCTTACCCGGAAGTGAATAATGTCACTACCCAGGTGGGGCGCCCGGATGACGGCACCGATCCGAAAGGCCCGAACAACATGGAAGTCATGGCCGACCTCAAGCCACGTGACGCTTGGCGCTTTGCCGGCAAAGAAGAGCTGATTGCCGACATGACACGCAAGATACGAGCCATTCCCGGTGTGCCGACCAACTTCTCGCAGGTCATCCAGGATAATGTGGAAGAAGCGTTATCCGGGGTCAAGGGGGCAATTGCAATCAAGATATTTGGGCCGAACCTGGAAATTCTGGAAAACAAATCGGCACAAGTCGCCAGCGTGATCGGCAGCATTCGCGGGGCTGCGGATGTAGAAGCGATCAAGGTGGGCGGGCAGACCGAACTGAACATCACGCTTGATCGCAGCCGCATGGCGCGTTATGGCCTCAACATCAACGATGTGAATGCGACTATCCAGACTGCGATGGGAGGCAGCGCAGTAAACTCATTCTATGAAGGTGACCGCTTGTTCGATGTCACGTTACGCATAGCCGAGCCTTACCGCGACGCAGTGGATGATGTCGCCAATCTGTCGATAGCGTTGCCCGGCGGTGGAACGTTGCCGCTGGGCGCGATCGCGAACATCGAGGTGCGCCAAGGCGCAGCCCGGATCGCCCGCGAGGCGGGAGGCCGTATGGTGGCTGTGAAAGCCAACCTGCTTGGGCGCGACCAGGGCGGTTTTGTCGCTGAGGCGATGGATAAAGTCAAGGAACAGGTGAAATTGCCGCCCGGCTACAGCATGACTTGGGGTGGGCAATTCGAGAACCAGCAGCGCGCCAACAAGCGCCTCAAGGTCATTCTTCCGCTTTCTGCGTTAATGATTTTTGTACTGCTGTTCTGGGCATTCCGCTCCATGCGCAAAGCGCTGCTGGTTATTTTGATGGTGCCGTTCACACTGATCGGCGGTGTCGCCGGGCTTGGGTTGGCCGGGCTGCACCTCTCGGTATCCGCCGCAGTCGGTTTCATTGCTGTGGCCGGCATATCGGTGCAGAACGGTGTAATCATGGTGGAGCAGTTCATGGAAATCATGCGCAACGGCAAGAGCTTGCGCGAGAGTGTGATGGAAGGTGCGGTGGCGCGTCTGCGCCCGATCCTGATGACAGCACTGATGGCTGGCATCGGGTTGTTGCCTGCGGCCTTGTCGCACGGTATCGGCTCGGAAACGCAACGTCCGTTTGCTGTGGTGATCGTAGGTGGAATTGTATCTGCCACACTGTTTACGCTGTTGCTATTGCCACTGTTGTTTCCGATATTCTCAGAAGAGACACGCGCCAATGACCATCGGCTACTTATAGAATAATCGCACATGATGGCGTCATGTCGCGTCCGCAGATTGTGCTGATGACCGGTTTACTGGCGATGTTCGGCCTGCTGCCGATGGCTCTGTCGCACAGTATCGGTGCAGAGATACAGCGCCCACTCGCCGTGGCGGTTATTGGCGGCTTGATTGGCGCCACATTACAGACCCCAGTATTTCCCTCGGCATATTTGTGGATCGTAAAACGGTACGGCACCCTAAGTGGATGAACGCCTTCAGGTAGCGGGGCACCGAATCACTCGCGCACGGTTTTTCCATCCACCCACGCACATATCGTCGAAGGCCTCTTGCGCCCGCCTGTGCGTCCCGGTAATACCCATACCTTCGTTCCAAACAGTCTCCGGCACTCGGCATAAGTTTTTGCGGAGCGCTGCCCGCTGCGATTGGCGCTGGTGGAGACCAGCGCGCTGCCGGCGCTGCGGCACAGTTGTTTGGCGAACGGATGGGCGGTGAGGCGTACCGCCAGCGTGTCATGTGCGCCGCGCAACCAGCGCGGACAGCTTGTCTTGGCGGGCATCAGATAGGTGATAGCCTGTGCACCGGCTTCGCGCAAGCGTTGCTGCTGCTCGATGGAGAGCGGTGACAGGTAGCGTGCGACCTGATGATAGTGCGATGCGATCAGGATCAGCCCCTTGTGTTGCGGGCGCTGTTTGAGTTTGAGCAAGCGCAGTACCGCCGCGCGATTGCCCGGGTCGCAACCCAGGCCATAGCAGGATTCGGTGGGATAGGCGATCAGGCCGCCCTCGCCTTCCACCAGCGACAACATGACGAATTCGGTGCGGCCGAGTTCGGACGCGATCCGCACCGGCACTCTTGCGATGACCTTGGCGTCGGAGCGCGGCGGCAGCCCCGCCATGCGCCGCAGCACCGGCACGATCATGTCATGGAAGGTGAACATCG